>NZ_BAAAYN010000031.1:0-89215 GCF_039536245.1 Cryptosporangium minutisporangium
ATCGGCGAGGAGATGTTCCTGGCGGAGAAGACCGTGAAGAACTACGTCTCCAGCCTGCTGGCCAAGCTCGGCCTCGAGCGCCGCACCCAAGCCGCGATCCTCGCGACGAAGCTGCTCAGCTGACCCGAACCTCGGGTCGGCGCGCGGCGGGCGTTGACCACCGCGGCGGGCCGGGAGGGGAGTTTTTCGGCCGCCGCGGTGGGACCCGGTTCGGGTACCTCGGACACGTCTGCGCCCCGGCGTCGGTTCATCGTTTCTCTTAGTTACTACACAGCTTTGTAGTAATAATGGGAGGTAGTTGAACGCTAAAGGAGTTGCCATGGGTCCGACCGAGATCAACGGGCTGCCGGCCCACGTCTTGCTCGTCCACGTCGTCGTCATGCTCATCCCGATCACCGCGTTGCTACTGCTCGCCAGCGCGGTCTGGCCGACCGCCAGGCGGCGCATCGGCGTCGTTCTCCCGGTCGTCGCACTGATCTCGCTGATCAGCGTGCCGATGACCGCCAACGCCGGCGAGTGGCTCGCCGGTCAGATGGGTGGGGGCAGCCCGCTGGTGGGCAGGCATGCGAGCCTCGCCGACCAGCTCCTGCCCTGGACGGTCGGGCTGTTCCTGGTGTCGGTCGCGGTCTGGGCCGTGCACAGGTTCCTGCCGGCCGCACGCACCGGGAACAGCAAGACCGCGCTGACGGTGGGGCTCGCCGTGCTGTCGCTGGTCGTCGCGATCGGGTCGGTGATCACGGTTTACCGGGTCGGTGACTCAGGCGCCAAGGCCGCCTGGGACGGCGTGGTCAGCGCCGCACCCTGACCGGTACTTTCGCACCGAGTGCGCACAGCCGGCGGTGGGAGGTAATGCGGTGGAGGAGCAGCGCGGCCAAGGCCGTCGGTCGAGCGGGTCGCTGGAGCGAGCCGTGCTCGACGTCCTGGCCAACGCGTCGGCGCCGCTCACCGTCCCGGAGGTACGGGATGCTCTCCCCGGAGATCTGGCGTACACCACCGTGCAGACCGCGCTGGTACGCCTGCACGCCAAGGGTGTGTTAGCGCGGGAGCGGAACGGCCGGTCGTACGCGTACCGGCCGGTGGAGACTCCGGAGGCGATCCAGGTGGGTGCTGCGGCCCGCCGGATGCGGAAGATCCTCGACTCCGGTGGTGACCGGCGGGGCGTGCTCGCCCGCTTCGTCGCCGATCTCAGCCCACAGGACGAGGCCCTGCTCGCGGACCTGCTGGCCGCGACCGAGCCCGACGGAGTGCAGCCCGAGCGGGAGGGGAAGCGGTGAACTCCTGGCTACTGGCGGCCGTCCTGCCCTGGGGAGTGGGGGCGGTGGTCGGCCGTGTCGGGCCGCGCCTCGCCCGCCGCGTCCATCCGGCGACCGCGACCTGGTGCTTGACGCTCGTCGCGTTCGGCGTGGCGGCGGCCACCGCGATCGGTGCCGCAGCGGCGGCCGTCGCCCTGGTGCGCCCGGCCCTCTGGGACGCGTCGCTCCCGGCCGAGCTGGGGCTGCACACGCCCGGACGGGTGGCCACGGTCCTGCTGATCGGGTTGCCGGTGCTGGCAGCACTCGCAGCGGGGATCCCGGTCGCTTGGTCGGCGGTGAACGATTTGCTGGCAGCGAAGGCCAGCTGGCGGCGAGCGCGTCCGGTCGACGGCGTCCTGATCGTCGACGACCCCGATCCGGAGGCCTACGCGGTACCGGGCAGGCAAGGGCTCGTCGTTCTGCACACCGGTCTGCTGGCGGCGCTGGCGCCGGTGGAGCAGGAAGTCGTGCTCGCTCACGAGCGTTCCCACCTGGACCGGCGCCACTACGCGCACGTCCTGCTGGTCCGGGTGGCGACCTGGCTGAACCCGACGTTGCGGTCGCTGGCCGCGTCGATCGCCGAGCAGGTGGAGCGGTGGGCCGACGAGGACGCCGCGCGGGCGGTCGGTGATCGCACGGTCGCGGCACGCGCGATCGCGAAGGCCGCGCTGGCCAGGTCGGCGGTCCGGTCGGGACGGCGACCGGTCGCGCGTCGAGAGCCGGTGCTCCGGGCCACGGCGGGGGACGCGACGGCGCGCGCCACCGCGCTGATGTCGCCACCCCTGCCGGCCGGGCGTCCGCTGCTGGTGCTGGTCGCCGCGCTCGCGTTGGCGCTGCCGGTCCACTCGGGCTGGGGTGCGCACGCGGTGGAGAGCGCGTACCAGAAGGCGTGCGAACAGTTCTCGCAGACCGTCCACGGTGACGCTGCCCGGCGCTGACCCGGTCCCCGCTCACGCCAGGCGGCGGCCGGTGACCCGTTCGGCATCGATCCGCAGGAAGTGATCGCGGGCGTCGCTCATCCAGGACTCCAACGGCAGCGCCCGGATCCGGGCCCGTTCGTCCTCGTCGGTCACCTCGGTCACCCGTCCGACGACCGTGACGCTCCACCCCGTCCGGGCCGCCTCGTCGATGCGGTCGGCGTGGAACGCCAGCACGGTGCCGTGGGTCACCCGCGCCAGGGCGGAGCCGCTCGCCACCCGCAGCACGACGCTCGCGCCGTCCACGCGGAAGTTGACCGGCAGGATCTCCGGGAGCGCGCGGAAGCTGAACACGACCTGACCGACCGGCACGCTCGCCAGCAGCGCCAGGCATTCCTCGCGGTCGATCGCGGTGAGTGCCCGGTCCGGGCCGGTGCGGAGCGTATCCATGCGTGAATTGTGGTAGGCCACCGGCGCAGGTTCCCAGGGTCAGAAGTCCCGTATCTTCCCGGGCGAACGGAAGGTGAACGACAGGTGAGCACTGTCTTCGCGGTCAGGCATCTCTCGCCACACGGGGTAACAATTGCCGCATGACCCGAACGGCCTGCGCTTTCGGTGTGGACCATGCGGAAGAGCTGGCGCGCACCCTGCTTCCACCGTCCACGGAGCGCTGGCACCACACCGTCGGGGTCGCCGCCGGTGCGCTGCGGCTGGCCGACACCGTGTCGCCGTCCGACCGTGAGCTGCTCGTCGCGGCTGCCTGGCTGCACGACATCGGGTACGCCGAGGAAGTGCGCGACACCGGTTTCCACCCGCTCGACGGCGCCCGCTATCTCGACCGGTTGGGCTGGCCACACCGCCTGAGCAGCCTTGTCGCCCATCATTCGGGTGCGCGGTTCGTCGCCGAGGCCCGCGGCCTGGCGGCGCAGATGGCGGAGTACCCGGTCGAGGTCTCGCCGGTGTCGGACGCCCTGACCTACGCCGATCAGACGGTCGGGCCGTACGGGCGGTCGTTCACGGTGGAGCAGCGGATCGCGGAGGTGCTGCGTCGGCACGGCGCGGGCTCACCGCAGGCCCGCGCGCACCGGGCGCGCGCGCCCTATCTGCTCGGCGTCGCAAGCCGGGTCGAGCGGGCTCGATTCGCTACCGAGAGTGAGCAGCTGCCGCAGGCTCAGTAGAGCCAGCGGTGACCCTCGATCACGTCCTCGATCGAGCGGTCCTGCGCCCACAGCCAGTCGGACTTCCGCACCGCCCGGAATGCCCCGGCCAACTCCGGCCCGAGCACCTCGGCGATCCGGGTGTTCTCCTGCAGGGCGACCAATTGCTCGTCGGTGGTGATCGGGAGGCGCCGGACCTCCAGGCCGGAGCGTCGGTCCTCGGTCCAGCTCCCGACGTCTTCCTGGATCGGGTCGGGCAGCGCGAGCTTCTCGTCCATTCCGGACAGGCCCGCGCCGATCACCACGGCCAGCGCCAGGTACGGGTTGGCCGACGCGTCCGACGGCGACAGCTCGACGTTCGCGTGCGACGGGCCCAGCATCGTGGTGGACGGCAGGTAGCGCAGCGGCGCCTCGCGGTTGCCGACGCCCCAGAACGCGTACGCCCCGGCGAACGCGCTCGGCCGTAGCCGGGTCAGCGACGGGACGCTCGGCGCGGTGATCGCCGCGATGGCCGGCAAGTCCCGCAGCAGGCCGGCGAGGTAGCTCGCCCCCTCGGTGGACAGCCCGTGCGGCCCGTCGCCGCTCATCAGGTTTTCGTTGCGCCGCCAGACCGAGCTGTGCAGCCGCCAGACGTTGCCGATACCGGCGACGTCGACGACCGGCGCGAAGCTCGCACACAGGCCCTGTGACCGCGCGGCCGCGTGAATGGTCTGACGCGCCAGCATCTGCCGATCGGCGGCGCTGACCGGGTCGGTCGCGGTGATCGTCACCTTCAGCCGGGACGCCCCGTGCTCGGCGTGCAGCTGTCCCACCGGGATGCCGTCGGCGGCCAGGTCGCCGAGGAGTTGCGCAGCGAACTCGTCGACGTGGAGGAGGGCGGTCGGGCTGTAGGCAGGGCCGCGGTGAGCGGGTGACAGCTGGGCGTCCTTGCCGAGGTAGAACTCCAGCTCGTAGCCGGCGCGGATGGTCAGCCCGGCCTCCCTGGCCCGCTCCATCTGCCGCTCCAGGACCGATCGCTGATCGTAGGGGGTGGGCGTCCCGTCGGCGCCGAGTTGACGACCGGGCGCCCACGCGAACGCGGGCTGGCCCTTCAGCCGGACCAGTCGGTCGATGACCGGGACCAATCGGACCTCGCCGGACGGTGTGGACAGCCCTTCGTGGGCGAACGTCGTGCCGTCGTGCGAGTCGAGCACGGGGAAGAGTGACGTGATGCCGACGCCGTACGCGGCGGCGCTCGCCAGCTGGTCGATCGGCACGGTCTGCGAGCGCGGAATGCCGTTGTTGTCGGCCCAGACGGTCGTGACGCCGATGACGCCGGCGTTCGCCAGTTCTTCGGCAGCACGCGCCCAGAGCTCCTCCGGGGTCGAAATGGCCGGTGCAGTGCTGAGGGCCATGCTCACTCCTCGCGGGGTGTCGCCGCTAACGCCACAAAAAGGCGGTTACCGGACGAATCATGGCAGTCAAGCTAAGTGTGAGCAATGAGTTGGTGCCAGAGGCAACCTTTTGGGGGTTAGGCTGCCCTTAGTTGAAGCGAGAGAAGAGGATTCGGATGACCCAGCCCGGCCGGAAGCGTGTGGCCCGATCGGCGACGGTGCTGCGCACCGAGCAGCTCACCCCGCATCTGATCCGCGTTGTCCTCGGTGGCGACGGCTTGGCCGACTTCCCGGCGGGTGCGTTCACCGATCACTACGTGAAGCTGTTGTTCCTGCGGGACGACGTCGAGTACCCGGAGCCGTTCGACCTGGAGGTAGTCCGCGAGACGCTGCCGCGGGAGGGCTGGCCGCGGGTCCGCACCTACACCGTGCGCAGCTGGGACGCCGAGACCGGTGAGCTGACGATCGACTTCGTCTACCACGGGGACGAGGGCATCGCCGGGCCGTGGGCGGCAGCGGCGAAGCCGGGAGACATCCTCCGGTTCCAGGGCCCCGGTGGGGCGTACGCGCCGAGCGAGGAGGCCGACTGGCACCTCCTGGTCGGTGACGAGGCGGCGCTGCCGGCGATCGCGGCGTCGCTGGAGCGGGTGCCCGCCGGTAAGACCGCCCACGTGTTCGTGGAGGTGGCGGGGCCCGAGGAGGAACTCAAGCTCCCGACCGAGGCGGACGCGCGGATCACATGGGTCCACCGTGGCGACCGCGTCGTCGGCGAAGCCCTCGTGCAGGCCGTCCGGGACCTCGAGTTCCCGCCGGGGTCGGTGCACGCGTTCGTCCACGGGGAGGCGGCGTTCGTGAAGGAGCTGCGCAAGCTGCTCCGGGTCGAGCGCGAGATCCCACGCGAGCAGCTCTCGATCTCCGGGTACTGGCGCCTCGGCCGCGACGAGGACGGCTGGCAGTCCTCGAAGGGCGAGTGGAATGCCGCCGTCGAAGCCGAAGAGTCCACCTTGTTGGCGGCCCGCTGAGAACGACGCTGACAGACGAGCGCGAGGCCTTGAGTATGACCGAATACGCGGCGGCCTCGCGCTCGACTGCCGGCCCCGCCCTCAGCGGGCTCCACCGCCGTTGTAAGTGCAAAGCTGGCGGCGGTTACTTCTTGGCTAGGACGATCGCGGCGATCGGGACGTTGCGGGAGTCGCGGCGGAAGTCGGCGCCGAGGGACGTGTAGCCGCACTTCAACGGCGTTTTTGCCACGACGCGCACGGTGATCGGCAGGGCGTCGTCGGCGGCTGCGGGCGGCGGCGCCCCGAGCGTCGCGGCGTCCGTCGGCGTCTCCGCGCCGAGCACGATCGCCTGCACGACGGTCGAGCCGGTGAACCCCGCCGCCTTCGCCCGGGACTTCGGGTTGTCGCCGTCGGGACCGGTGACCGTGAGGTAGCCGGTCTCCACCATCGTGTCCATGTGCGCCCGTGCGGCAGCCACCAATCGCGGCTCGATCGCGACCGACTCGCAGCCCAGGTCGTCGAGCGACCGGTTGACCGTCGCGACCACGGCGCGGTTCACCTCGTCGACGGCCGTCGACGAGGACGGCGACGGCGCGCTGGACGTCCTCTCCGGAGCGGCGGTGCCGCCCGGAGCGGCTGGAGCCGGTGATCCTCCCGGCACCGCGCCGTTCGTCGGCAAGCCGGGCGAGCCGGTCGCCTGCGAGTGCAGTGGCGGGCTGTCCTGGCTGCTGTAGCGGTCGAGTTCGCTGGTGAGCAGCGCGCCGAGGACCAGCACCAGCGCGACGAAGCCGGACGCGATCGTGCCGAGGCCGCTGAACCGGCGTCGGGCTCCCGCATACAGGTCGGGCCGCGTGGATCGTGTCCTGGGAAAGGCCGGTTCGGACACCGCGCGCTCCTCTCTCACCGGACGAGGGCCGGCCGGATGGCGGTTTGCCGGAGGCGGGCGCCGACGCCCCGTTGCGCGACGCGGGATTCGAATTCATGCCATTGGTGAATGGGCAATTCTTTTCGTAGTCCGGATGAGTAAAACTGTGGGTGGGTGCGCACTGACGGTCGGCATTCCGTGTTTCGGACGGATCGGTGCACATCTTCGTTCGGCGGGGTATCCGGCCAGTTCAGGGCCGGTGCGGCGGTAAGGCTGGTGGTCACGCGCACTCCGGTGGATCGAGCCGATATGACGCGCCAACGCAAGGGCCCCGACGGCGTGCGTGTCGCGCTTGGAATCACGGGCCGCGACGTGACCGGGTTCACTGTTGAGTGGGATTCCCGGAAAATTGCGCGCTGAGTTCGTCGAACGAATACGCAATTAACGGATCGCGTCCGCACGAATGCGCGCCGCACCCGCGAGCCTCACCCGGGCGCCGGGGTCGTCCCGGCCGCGTGAGCGGCGCGCAGCGCTGCCCGGACCGCGGTGATCGCCGGATGGTGCCCGCTGCCCACCCGGGCCGCGGTGTAGATCTGCCGGTACACCCGCCCGCCGGGGAGGTCGCGAACCGCTACCGGCGGCGAGCTGCCCTGCCACACCAGATCGGGGAGCAGGGCGACCCCGTGACCGGTCTCCACCAGCCGGGCGTTGAGCAGCATGTCCGCCGACTCGTGCAGGATGTCCGGCTCGAACCCCGCCGCGCGGCAGAGCGTCGTCACCCAGCGGCGCGCGGGCTTCGTCGGCGGCTCGACGATCCACGGCTGGTCGGCCAGTTGCGCCAGATCGGTGATGTCCCGGTGCGCCAGCGCGGGCGGTAGCGCGAGCCGCAGCGGGTCCGGCCCGACCTCCTCCCGGTCGAGGCCGGTCAGTAAAGGTTGCGGCTGGCCGGGGAACTCCTCGGCCACGGCCAGGTCGTAGTCACGGGCCTGCAGTGCCGGCATCGACACGTCCGGGTCGACCTGGCTCAGCTCGACGCGGAGACCCGGATAAGCCCTGCGGACGTGATCGAGCATGGTCGGCATCAGGCTGAGTGCGACGGTCTGGAAACAGGCGACCCGGACCGTTCCGGTGACGTCGCTCAACGAGGCGGCGACCTCCGCCTCGGCCAGCTCCAGGCGTTCCAGTACGACCTCGGCGTGGCCGACCAGGATCTGCGCCTGGGCGGTGAGCCGGACGCCCCGCCCCACCTTCTCCAGCAGGGGCGTCCCCACTTCACGCTCCAGGACGGCCAGCTGCTGGGAGACCGCGGACGGGCTGTAGCGGAGTGCGGTGGCCGCTGCGGCGAGGCTGCCCCGGAGGTAGACCTCGCGCAATAGCCGGAGACGGTGCAGGTCAAGCATCAGTTCAGCTTACGATTATCGTCCAGAAAATTGAGCTTTTCTGAATCGGCTGGCCGAGGCAGGCTGGATGCCGTGCGTTTCGTTCCCTTCTTCGCGGTTCTGGGGTCAGTGACCTCCCTCCAACTCGGCGCGTCTCTGGCCAGCGTGCTGTTCCCGGTGATCGGGGCGGCCGGTGCATCGGCGCTGCGGCTGACGCTCTCGGCGCTGGTGCTGGTCGCGCTGACCAGACCTCGGGTCCGATCCTGGACGCGAGGCCAGTGGCGGTCGGTGGTGCTGCTCGGGATCGCGCTGGCCGGCATGAACGGGGCGTTCTACGAGGCGGTGAGCCGCATCCCGCTCGGTGCGGCGGTGACGCTGGAGTTCCTCGGGCCGCTGGCACTGGCGACCGTCCTGTCCCGGCGCCTCCGCGACCTGCTGTGGGTGGCGCTGGCGCTGACCGGGGTCGTCGTGCTCGGTATCGAGGGGTTCGAGCAGCCGCTCACGGTCGCCGGTGTGGCATGGGCACTGGTCGCGGCCGCGTTCTGGGCGGGGTACATCCTCGCGGGTGCCCGCGTGGCCTCCGCCGACGTGGGGATGAGCGGGCTGGCGGTGGCGAGCGTCGTCGCGGGGCTGTTGACGCTGCCCATCGGGATCGTGTCGGCGGGTACCGCGCTGTTGTCGTGGCCGGTGCTGGGCATCGCCGTGGGTATGGCCGTACTGGCCTCGGTGATCCCGTACTCGCTGGAGCTGTTCGCGCTGGGCCGGATGCCGAAGAAGTCGTTCAGCGTCCTGCTGGCGCTCGAACCCGCGGTGGCGGCGATGGCCGGTGCGGCACTGCTGGGGCAGGCCGTGGGAGTGGGAGCGGTCCTGGCGATCACGCTGGTGATCGTCGCCGCGGTGGGCGCGACGCTCACCTCTCCGCCGCGCGCGACGCCCGAGGAACCGGTGCTCCCGGAGTTCGCAGAGGTGACAACGGGTGACCGGCCGAAAGCGGTAACGGCACCGACTACTACGCTCCAACCTTGTTGACGTCCGTCGTCCCGGGCCGATGCCGTCCGGGGTGACTCTCTGCGAGGAGGGGACCGTGTCGTTCCCGACCCATGCCGGCGAGTTCGCACTCGGTACGTTCGCCCAGGTAGGAGGCCGCCCGTTCCCCGGCCTGGTCGCCCACGGGCGGGTGCGGGACGTCTCCGCGCTCGCTCCCACGACCCGCGACCTGCTCGCCGACTGGGACTCCGCGCTCACCGCGCTGCGCCGACTGGCCGCCGATCCCCGCGGGAACTGGCTGGGCGGCGACACGGTGCGCGTGTTGCCGCCGCTCGAGCCCGGCCAGATCCTGCAGAGCGGCGCGAACTATCGACAGCACGTGATCGACCTGGTCGCCGCGGAGCGGGAGTCGGTGCACGGCGCGTCTCCGGAGGAGGCGCGAGCGGACGCGGCCGCGATGATGGACGCCCGGGCGGAGAGCGGAACGCCGTACCTGTTCCTGGGCTCCACCCGCGCGATGTGCGGGGCGTACGACGACATCGTGCTGCCGCGGGAAGGCGAGCAGCACGACTGGGAGCTTGAGCTCGCGGCGGTGATCGGGAGGGCAGGCAAGCGGATCCCGAGGGCGGACGCGATGGATCACGTCGCCGGCTACACGATCTGCAACGACCTGACCACGCGAGACCGGCTCTACCGGCCGGACCTGAAGGCGATCGGCACGGACTGGTTCGTCGCGAAGAACGCGATGACTTTCCTGCCCACGGGTCCGTTCCTGGTACCGGCGGAGTTCGTCGGCGATCCGATGCAGCTGCAGATCATGTTGCGGCACAACGACGTCGTTCGGCAGGACGAGTCGACCAAGGACATGATCTTCGACGTCGCGCGGCTGATCGAGTACGCGTCGACCGTCACCGAGCTGCGGCCGGGCGATCTGCTGCTCACCGGCTCGCCGGCCGGCAACGGCGCGCACTGGGGAGTGTTCCTGCAGCCCGGCGACGTCCTGGAGTGCACGATCACCGGCCTCGGTGCGCAGCGCAACGTCTGCGTCGCCGAGGATTGAGCACGGAGATTTTCGCCGGTTGAGGGACGGAATGCACCCATCTTGGGTTGCATGATCGACCCTCTGCGACGGTGTACGACAGTAGCCATGGGGATGCACGCGTTTCTCGGCTGTCCGGACCCGCGATGCGACTACGCGGTCCGGTTTCATGCGCCCGACCTCCTGTCGCCACCGGAGTCGCTGGTCCGGGCGTGGGCCCGCCTGCTCCAGGACGAACACCCACTCCATCCGCGTGCGCTTCCCCGTCGCCGGAGCCAGACGGTGCCGGTCATACCCGCACCCTGAGCGTCCGCGGACGCGAATTACTCTGCCGAAGAGGTACTCGCGAGCGGGAGGTCCGGAGTGGTGACGACACGGTCAGATCTCGTCGCGGCCGCGCGCGAGCTCGCCGGTGAGCTGCTCGGGTTCGACTCCGAGCGGTGGCGCCACACCGCTGGTGTCGCGGAGCGGGCGGCCGAACTCGCCCCGGCGGTTCCCGCCGATGACCTGGAGTTACTGGTCGCCGGTGCGTGGCTGCACGACATCGGCTACGCGTCGACGCTGCGCGTCACCGGGTTCCACCCCCTGGACGGCGCCGACGGCCTCCGGGACCGAGGGTGGGAGCCCCGACTGTGCGCACTCGTCGCCCACCACTCCGGCGCGCGGTTCGTCGCGGAGGACCGCGGGTTGGGCGAGGAACTCCATCGGTACGCCGAGGAGCGGTCGGCGCTGGCCGACGCTCTCACCTACGCCGACCAGACCGTCGGCCCCGACGGCCGGCGGATGGCGTTCGAGGACCGGATCGTCGACATGCTCCGGCGGCACGGCCCCAACTCGCCGAACGCGCGGGTTCATCCCCGTCGCGGCCCGTACCTCGCCGCGATCGCCGGCCGCGTCCGCACCCGCCTCGCGGTGGACGGCGCACCGCCTACCGGCGAAGTACCCAGCTGAACGTCGCCCTGCTCACGACCGTGCCGTCCGCCGCGCGCGCCTCGGCCGTCGTCTCCAGGGCCAGCTTCCGGCCGTCGCCGTCCACCAGCGCGCGCAGCTTCGCCCGCTGTTCCACAGTCAACGACGACGTTCCGGTCAGGACGCCTCGGGCCGGCGCCAGGAAGTCCAGCGACACCGAGCGAGCGACAGTGGTCACCGTCGCCAGGTGGTCCTCGGTCAGGTGGCCGAGGACGGCGCCGAGCGCCGCGGCGTCGAGGAGGCCCAGCAGGGGGCCGGCCTGCACGGCGCCGTACGGGTTGCGGAGGCGTGCGTCGTCCGGCAGCTCGACCTCCGCGCCGTTCGGGTCGATCGTGCGTACTCGGAGACCGATCAGGGCGTTGGCCGGGACGTCTTCCAGGGCCTTCGCGGCCCACGCAAACGGCGTCACCAGCCCAGCTCAACACGCTCAGCGGGCCGCCGGGTGAACAGGGATGGACACCTCGATGCGCGTCTGGCCGCATGCTGTAGACACTGATCGATCGGGATGAGGTGGACGTGACGCACGCGGAGGCGCGCACGGTGACCGGATGGAGCGCGGCCCGCGCACTCGCGCGCACGCTCGCCGAGCCGGTCGACGTCGAGAGCGTGCCGCTCGCGCTCGCCGCCGGACGGGTACTCGCCGCGGACGTTCGTTCCCGTACCCGCGTGCCCGGCTTCGACACCGCGGCGATGGACGGGTACGCCGTGGCCGGTCCGGGGCCGTGGCGAGTGACCGGCCGGGTTCTCGCCGGAGCCGCGGCGCCGGGTGTCGTCGAGCCGGGAACCGCGGTCGAGATCGCGACCGGCGCGCCGGTGCCGGACGGCTCCGATGCGGTGGTGCCGTACGAGGACGTTCGCTGCGGTGAGGGCCTGGTGGAGGCGCCTCCTCCCCGGCGGATCCACATCCGTCGAGCCGGCGAGGATCTCCGGCCCGGGGACGTGCTCGCGACCGCCGGGCGGGACGTGACCTCGCCGCTGGTCGGGCTGCTCGCGCAGGGCGGTACCGACGTGGTTCCGGTCCGGCGCCGCCCGTCCGTTCGGCTGGTGGTCACCGGCGACGAGGTCGTGCAGGCCGGGCTGCCCGGCGCCGGTCAGGTGCGGGACGCGCTCGGGCCGCTCGTCATCGCGCTGGCGGAGCGGGCCGGAGCGTCCACTCCGGAGCTCGTCCCGGTGCCGGACGACCGGGACCGGCTACGCGCCACCCTGATCGCCGACGGAGCCGACGTCCTCGTCGTGACCGGCTCGTCGTCGGTCGGGCGCGCCGACCACCTGCACGCGGTGCTGGCCGACCTGGACGCGGTCCGGCACGTCGACGGGGTGGCTTGTCGGCCCGGCCATCCGCAGCTGCTGGCCCGGCTGCCGGACGGCCGCTGGGTGGTCGGGCTGCCCGGCAACCCGTTCGCGGGCCTGGTCGGCTGCGTCACGCTGCTGGCTCCGCTGCTGGATGGGCTGCTCGGCCGCGTCGAGCGGCCTCCGGTCCGGGTTCGGCTGGCCGGTGATGCCCAGCCGCCGGGGGCGGTGACCCGCCTGCTTCCGGTGCGGGTCACCGACGGTGCTGCCGTTCCGGTGGCGGACGCCGGACCGGCGCGGTTGCGGGCGGCAGCCGACGCCGACGGCGTGGCAGTGCTGGAGCCGGGCTGGCAGCCCGATTCCCCCGTCGAGGTACTGCACTTCCCGTGAGCCCGGGGGGCCACCTCCCGGCCGCGCCGCCCCACGGAGGCGAGTTTCGGGAAGGCCGCCGTTCCCGCGCCGCCCAGGGGCGGGTTTTCGGGAAGGCCACCGCTGGGCCGCTGCCCGGGGGCGGATTTTCGGGAAAATGACCGCGCCTGGCGCGCGGACGGGCGGCTCAGGTGCGGGTCGCGACGGCTAGGAAGCGCTCGGCGGCGTCCTCGTAGCGGTCGAGTCGCCAGCCGGTGTCCGCGGTGGACGCCCGCAACGGCGCCTCGGCGAGCGGCTCGTCCGGGCGCAGCGACCGGCCGTGGCGCGCGGCGAGCGCTGCCCGCCCGGTCGAGTGGAAGAGTACGAGCCGGCCTCCGGGACGGGTGATCCGTGCGAGTTCGCGGAGCCCGGCGTCCGGATCGGGCAGGTGCATGAGGAGTCCGGCGGCGAAGACGCCGTCGGCGGACGCATCCGCGAACGGGAGGCGGCAGGCGTCGGCCAGCACCAGCGACGCGTGCTCGGTGACGCTGCGGGCCCGGGCCTCGGCGAGCATCTCCGGCGTGAGGTCGAGACCCACGACGACGCCGTCCGGGCCGACCGCGGAGCGCAGAGAGGGCAGCGCACGTCCGGTACCGCACCCGACGTCGACCAGCAGCCCGCCCGGCCGAAACCCGGCTTCGGCGACCGCGACGGCGTACGCGGGCAGGTCGTCGCCGAATCGGCGGTCCCAGGTCGACGCCTTCGCCGCGAAGAACGCGCGCGACTCGGTCAGGTGCCAGCGATCGGACGTGGACAACCGGTCCGCGACCCGCCGGATCACCGGCCACGCCGGGTCACGCAGATCAACGACGATGTCGGCGTCCTCGGCGCGGTCGGCCCCGGGCGGCCCGCCGCGCAGCCGAACCACCACGTCCGCCGCTGCCAGGAGCCCCGCCCCGCCGGCCTCCACATCGGCCGACCCACCGACCAGCACGTCGGCCGCGCTCGTCACCGCCGCCAGCCGCTCGGCGAACACCTCGGCGCCGACGCCGCCGACGACCACGGTGGCCCCGGCGGGCACCACCTCGGACAGGCAGCGCAGCACCGCACTCCAGCGCTGCTGCTGAGTCTCGGTCAGCGCGGCCCACTCGGCATCGACCATGGGCACCATCATGCCGGTGTCCGGCGCACCTCCCGGCCGCCCCGGGCTCGGTAGCGGAACACGTGCCGGTAGGTCTGCGGCGACACCTCGACCAGGCGCTGGAAGTGGTGCCGGAAGTTCGCGGGCGTTCCGAATCCGGCCAGTCGGGCGATCCGCTCGACCGGTTCGTCGGTGGTCTCCAGCAGCTCCTGGGCCCGGCGGACCCGCTGCTCGACCAGCCACTGCAGCGGCGTGGCGCCGAGCGTCGTCCGGAAGCGCCTGGCGAACGTCGTCGGGCTCAGGTGGGCCTGCCGGGCCAGGTCGGCGACGGTGAGTGGCTGGTCGAGTCGCTCCTCGGCCCAGGCCAGCACCGGACCGAGGTCGTCGGGCTTGCGGGCGGCGATCGGCGTCGGGTGCTGGGCCTGGCTGCCCTGCCTGGGCGGCGGGACCACCATCCGTCGGGCCACCTCGGCGGCCACCGCCGATCCGTAATCACGCCGGACGATGTGCAGGCAGAGGTCGATGGCCGCGGCTGTGCCCGCACTGGTCAGCAGGTTGCCGTCGTCGACGTAGAGCACGGTCGGATCCACCTGGACCCGGGGGAACCGGTGCGCGAAGTCCAGCGCGTTCATCCAGTGGGCGGTCGCCCGGCGGCCGTCGAGGAGACCGGCGGCGGCGAGCACGTACGCACCGGCGCAGAACGACACGATCCGCTTCCCGTCCCGGTGCGCGCGGCGCAAGGCGTCCAGCAGCGGCTCCGGCGGAGCGAGCTGGGTCGTCCGGTGGACGCCCGGCACCAGCACGGTGTCGGCCGCCACCAGGTCGTCGAGGTCGTACTTGGTGTCGACGGACAGCCCGGCCGCCGTCCGCAGCGGTCCCGGCTCCGCGGCGCAGAGGCGCAGCTCGTACCAGGGGTCGACGAGATCACTGCGGTCCAGTCCGAAGACCTCGCACGCCACCGCAAGCTCGAAAACGGGCAGGGAGTCGGTCACCGCCACTGCTACGACGTGCGGGCCCATGGCAGAAATTTAGCGCAGTCCGCTGCTAATCGTCCTGGTCGCGATAACGGCATCCCCCGAGGGTTGCGGCATGACCGGAAAAGGCAGGCTCTCCCTCGCCCACGGCACCGCGCTGTACGTCGGCGCGGTCCTCGGCACCGGCGTCATCGCCCTGCCGGCGCTGGCGGCCGAGGTCTCCGGCCCGGCGTCGCTACTGGCCTGGCTGTTGCTCGTAGTTGCGTCGGCGCCGCTGGCCGCTGCGTTCGCCGCGCTCGGCGCGCGGTACCCGGACGCGGGTGGAGTCTCGACCTACGCCCGGCTGGCGTTCGGCGCGCGGGCCGCCACCATCGTCGGCTGGTGCTTCTACTTCGCGGTGCCGCCGGGCGCTTCGGCCGCGGCGCTGTTCGCCGGCGCCTACGTCGAGGCGGCGATCGGGGGCGGTACCACCACGATTGCGATCACCGCGGTGGTGATGATCGTGGGGATCGGCGGAACCAACGCGTTCGGGGTCCAGCTGTCCGGGCGCGTGCAGTTCGGCCTCTCCGTGCTGCTCGTGACGTTCCTGCTGGTCGCCGTCGTGCTGGCGATCCCGCACCTGGAGTCGGCGAACCTACGTCCGTTCGCGCCGCACGGCTGGACCGCGATCGGGCCGACCGCCGCGCTACTGGTCTGGAGCTTCGTCGGCTGGGAGGCGATCACCCACCTCACCGCGGAGTTCCGTCGACCGGCCCGCGACCTGCCCCGGGCCACCGCGGCGGCCGTCGTCATCGTCGGCGTGCTCTACCTCGCGGTCGCGTTCGCGGTGGTCGGCGTGCTCGGGCCGGCCGCCGGAGCGTCCACCGCACCGCTCGGCGAGGTGCTGGCCGCTGCGCTCGGCGGAAACGCCCGGGTGTTGGCGGCGGTCGCGGCGGTGCTCCTGACGTTCGGCGCGATCAACGCCTACTTCGCCGGTGCGGCGAAGCTCGGCGCCGCACTCGGGCGGGACGGGGCGCTGCCGCCCTGGATCGCGCAGGGCAGCCGCGCGGGTGAGGTCCCTCGGCGCAGCCTGGGCGTTTTGGTCGCCGGCGTCCTGGTGGCGCTCGCCGGAACCCTCGCCGCCGGAATCGGTCCCCGACCGCTGGTGCTGGTCACCACCGGACTGTTCGTCACGGTGTACGCGGTCGGCGTCGCGGCTGCCGTGAAGCTCCTGCCGACCGGCGGCCGCGCCTGGCTCACCGCGGTGGCCGCGCTCGGCATCGTCCTGGTGCTCACCGCGTTGACCGGCCGTTACCTGGCCTGGGCCGCCGTGGTCACGGCCGGTGCGCTGCTCTACGTCCGCCTACGCCCGAGTAACGAAGCGGAAGCCGAACCGGAGAAAGCACCGCAAACGTAGACCGGCAGGATTGCCGACGCGAAGGGTGCCCTCACTCGCCGAGACTTCCACCGGGCCGCCAGGGGCGGCCCGGTGGCTTGTTCGCCTGGCCGGAGGAGACGGGGAGATGACGACGGTCGGCGTCCGGGCGGTACTGGTGACCGGAGCCGGATCGCCGACCGGGAGAGCCGTGGTCGCCGCGCTGGCCGATCAGGGTCACCAGGTGTGCGCGGCCGACTCCGATTCGGACGTCGTCCAGGCGCTCGTCGACGGTGTCGGACCCGGTGTAGTGCTCGGTGTGGCCGGTAGCGGACGCGACCCCGATCACCAGGACGATGCCGTGGACTACGCGCTCGAGGCGTTCGAGCGTATCGACGGGCTGGTCAACGTCGTCTCGACCGACCGGCACGGGCCGATGGGGGTGCCGTCCGGCTGGATCTACCGAGTCCAGCTCGCGTGGATGGCCGAGCGGGGCGGCAGCATCACGAACGTCTACCCGGTCGACGGTACGAACCTGGACGCGATCGCCGCTCTGGTGAGCGTCTCGACCCGGGAGATCGCGATGCGCCTCGGTCCGCGGACCCGGGTGACCTCGGTGGTGGCGCCGATCGACGCGGAGGGGCCGGGTGCGCAGGTCCGGGGCTTGCGTGCGTTACCGACCCGGCGATCGTCCGAGCTGGCCGCTCTGGTGCTGCACCTGCTGTCCTCCGCGACGTCCGAGTTCACCGGACGGACGCTGGTCGCGCGGCCCAGCGGGGGGTGGAGTGCGGTGGACGGAGATCCAGTTTCGTTCTAGGCGGGCTGGTTCTGCGGGGCCAGCGTCGCGCTGATCACGTCGGCCGGCGCCGGCCTGCCGTAGTGGAAACCCTGTCCGAGGTCGCAGCCGAGCCGCTTCAGCACCGAGGCCTGCGCCGGGGTCTCGACGCCCTCCACGACCGTGCCCAGCCCCAGGCCACGAGCCAGCTCCACGATCGCCCGGACCAGCGCCACCTGCTGCGGGTCCTCGGTCTGCTCGCACGGCACGAACGCGCGGTCGATCTTGATCGCGTCGATCGGGAGCGTCCGCAGGTAGGCCAGCGACGAGAAGCCGGTACCGAAGTCGTCGATCGCCACCACGACGCCGGCCGCGCGCAGCTCGTTGAGGTGCGCGATCGCCCGGGTCCGCTGGGTACCGGCGCCGACCAGCACGCTCTCGGTGATCTCCAGGGAGAGGGCCGCTGCCGGCAGTCCGCTGTCGGTGAGCGCGCGCCGGACGACGCCGGCGAAGTCGGCCTCGCGCAGCTGGTGCACGGAGACGTTCACCGCCAGGCGCGTGCCGTGGTCACGGTGCCAGGGTGCGGCGTCCCGACAGGCCTGCCGCAGCACCCAGGTACCCAGCGCGACGATCAGCCCGCTGTCCTCGGCGACCGGGATGAACTGGTCCGGGCTGACCGAGCAGTCGTCGGTCTCCCAGCGGGCCAGCGCCTCGACCGTCACCCACCGGTCGTTCTCGAAGTCGACGACCGGCTGGTAATGCACCGAGAGCTGGTCGTGCTCCAGCGCGTCGCGCAGCCGGTCGACCATGCGAGCCTGAGCCAAATGTCTGGTCCGCAGCTGCGAGTCGTAGCAGACCAACTGGTCCCGACCGGCCGCCTTGGCGGCGTACAGCGCGAGGTCGGTGTCGCTGAGCACCCGAGCGGTACCGGTGTCGGTGTCCAGCGCGCGCAACCCGACGCTCGCGGCGGTGTAGAGCTGGTACGGGCCGACCTGGAACGGACGGCGGAGCGCGGCGAGGATCGCTTGCGCGCACCGCACGCTCTCCTGGTGACCGCTCTGCCGTAGCAGGACCGCGAACTCGTCACCGCCGAGCCGGGCCAGCGTGTGCGGCGCGGGCACGAGCCGCTGTACCCGCTCGCTGATCGCCACCAGCAACTCGTCGCCGACCTCGTGCCCGTACCGGTCGTTGACGTCCTTGAACCCGTCCAGGTCGAACAGCAGCAGGGTGCCCGGCTCACCGCTGACGAGCGCCTCGTCGACGCACTCGCCGAACAGCGTGCGGTTCGGGAGGTCGGTGAGCGGGTCATGGGTGGCCTGGTGGCTCAGAACCTTCCGGAGCGTGACCTGCTCGGTCAGCGCGACCTCGAGCGCCTCGGTGCGGGTGTCCAGCGCGGTGGCGCGCTGTTCGGCGACCCGCGCGTAGGCGGTCAGCCGGAAGACCAGGAGGACGGCGGTCACCGTGGTGGCGGCCAGCGGCACGGCGACGTCCAACGCGTTGATCTCGTAGCCGCGGTGCAGCTCGCGCAGCAGCGAGAGCGCGGTCGCGATCGGCCCGACGAGGATCAGCAGCACGTAACCACGGGCCATCACACCGCGGCTGGGCCGCTCGGCGGGTAGCGGGTCGAGGGCTGCCGAGGGGTGGAGTGCGGCGGTCGCGAGCAGGACGGTCGCGACCAGCCAGCCGTACATCGACGGTTTGACGCCCGCCGTCGCACCGTTGTCCATGCGGGCGGCCATCGCGATCGTGTCGCCGGCGAGCAGCGTGACCAGCGCGACGATCGTGAGCAGGCCGGACGGCGTCCGGGTGCCTGCGGTGAGCACTCGACGAGCGGTGGTGGTCACCATCAACAGCCCGAGCAGCGGCAACAGCGACGCGGTGACCGCGACGACGGCGTCGAGCTCGAACGCGTCCAGCACCGGGTCGATGACACCGGACCAGGTCAGGACGACGATCGTGCACGCGAGGATGCCGACCTCGGTCATGCTCGTGAGCTTCGTCCGGTGCCGCCCGTGCAGCGGCAGGATCCCGAGCGCGAGCGCGAGCAGCAGGTAGACCACCAGGTACATCCAGTCGATGACCAGGGTCGGCAGTCCGGGACCCAGATCGAGCAGGTTGTGGGCGCGCTGGACCAGCTTCGCCGCGGTCAGCAGCGACACCGCGCCGAGAACGATCATCCAGTTCAGACGGTGCGGCGGAGGGTTGAGCCGGATACCTGCGGCGAGGGCGACGAGCGTCCCGACTTCGACGAAAGTGCACGCTAGCGGCGCGATGTTCGAGGGGGCAGCGTTCAGCGCGACCACGGCGGCTGCGCCGCCGATCAACGACCACAACCACCAACGGGGCGACGCTCTTCCGCGCCGCCCCTTCGGTCTAGGAAGCGGAACGGAGCGCGAGCCGTGCTCCGGTAACTGGTCGATCGGGACGTCGTTCGGATCGGTTTCCTCCGCGCGCGCATCACCAGCGCGCGGCGCGTGCTTGCCCACGAGTGACGCCAAGACCAATCACACCCCCGGCAACGCCAGTGTCCGGTCGCCCCACCAGGTGACAACCATGGCATCACCGCGCTGTGTCCGCGCGCTGAATGCGAGCAGCGGTCACAATCAGGAGGCCGATATGGACAGACGGGTTGTTGTGGGTCGGCTGTGTGGCCCCTGTTAGGGGTCAGACGTGCCATCTCATCGGGTGGCGCGTGAGTGTCGTAGGCCGGTAAGGCCGTCGGAGGTGGCCGGGTCGCCGAGGATGCGGTCGAGGGCGGTGTGCAGGCCGTCGAGCGTGTCTCGGCCGAGGGTTTCCGCCAGGTACGTCTCGATCTCCGCGACCACCTCGAACGCAGTCTCCAGCGCCGTCCGGCCGGCCTCGGTGAACTGGATCAGCTTCGCGCGCCGGTCGGCCGGGTCGGGGAGGCGCTGGAGGTAGCCGAGCCGCTCCAAGCTGTCGACCAACTCGCCCATCGCCTGCGGCGTCATCTGCGCCTTCTCGGCCAGGCGGGTGAGTCGGATGCCGTCGAGGTCCATGTTGATCAGGACCGCCGCGTACGCCGGGCGAGTGCGGGGATCGAACTCGTGCATCGCGTCGTTGATGACCGCGGCCAGCCGAAGATACGCCTGGTAGAGCAGCGCGGTCGTATTGCGCCCGCTCGGCTCGGGGTTGTTCACGGCCCCACCGTACCCCTATCCTCAGGAAGCCTTATCTTCAGGCTTCCTTAGTGAATTCGAGGTGCGGCATGGAGCCGACCGAGGTGTGGCGGGCGATCGACGTCCAGCGCGACGAGTTGGCCGACCTGCTGGAGGCGCTGTCGCCCGACGAGTGGGAGCACCCGTCGCTCTGCCCGGGGTGGCGGGTGCGGGACGTAGCCGCCCACCTGACGATGGCGGCCAACGCGAGCGGGGCGGAGGTGCTCTGGGAGATCGTGCGAGCCCGTGGCGATTTCAACCGGATGATCCAGGACTCGGCCGTCCGGCGCGCCCGACGTCCGACCGCGGAGATCGTCGCGACCGTGCGCGCCACCGTCGGCTCCCGGCGGCTCGCACCGCGCACCACGGTCTACGAGCCGCTGCTCGACCTGCTCGTCCACCAGCAAGACATCGTCCGACCGCTGGGGCGGCGCCGGGACATGCCGCTCGCCGAGGCGCAGGCTGCGGCCACGCGGGTCTGGGAGATGGGGTTCCCGTTCGGCGCTCGGCACCGGTTGGCCGGTACCCGGCTGATCGCGACCGACGTGGACTGGACGGTCGGTGAGGGAGCGGAGGTCTGCGGTCCGATCGCCGCGCTCCTGCTGACGCTCAGCGGGCGGACGGTGGCGCTGTCGGAGCTGACCGGTCCGGGGCTGGATCGACTGCGGGCCACGAGCGGAACGCCGCGTCCAGCGCCGTGACCAGCTGGGCGAAAGAACGGTCGACGTCCTGCGGCATGCCGAAGCCGCCGCCGGTCTCCAGTGAGACGAAACCGTGCAGTGCGCTGCGGAGCGCGCGGGTCGCGTGGATTGCGTCCTCGCCGGTGAGGCCGTAACCGGCGAGGACGGCGACGATCGTGCCGACCGCGCGATCGCCGGCGCGCACGTGGGCGGGATCGTTCGGGTCGGGCACCCGCTGAGTCGCCGGGTAGCGGCCCGGGTGTTCACGGGCGTAGGCGCGGTAGGCGTCGGCCAGGGCGAGAACGGCGTCGGTACCCGAGCGCCCGACCGCAGCGGCGGCGAGCGCGCCCGCCAGTTCTTCGGTGGCGAGCGCGGACACCTGCTGGTGCAGCGCGTCCAGCCCTTTGACGTGTTTGTAGAGGCTGGGCAGCGCGACACCGAGGCGCTGTGCGACCAGAGCCAGCGTCAGCCGGTCGAGCCCCACCTCGTCGGCGAGCCGCGCGGCCTCGGCGACGACGATCGCCGGGGTCAGACCGGCTCTAGGCACCGGCGTGCGCCCGCTGGGCGAAGGCCTGGACCGCCGGAGCGACCTGGTCGGGGTACTCAGCCATCGGGTAGTGGCCGGCGTTCGGCACGACGATCAGCTCGCCGCCGAGCGCGTCGGCCACGAACCGGCCCTCCGCGGCCGCGTCCGCCCAGTCGCGGTCCTTCTCTCCCATGAGGACCAGCGTGGGGGTGTGCACCTCGGTCAGCCGCGCCTCGACCGGCGCGTGGCTGGTGCGTGTCGTGCGGACGAAGGACCGCCAGTGGCCGCCGCGGCGCATGCTCGCCGCGATCGAGGCCAGGTGCTGGTCGAGGTCGGCCGGCGGGTTCCCCGGGTAGAGCGACTTGTAATACGCCTTCCAGGCCGCCGGACCCCACGGCTTGACCAGCAAAACCTTCATCAGGACGCTCAGCACCGGGTTGATCTTCGGATCGCGGACGAACGCGCCGAGCAGAACCAGTCCGGCGACGGCGTCCGGCTCCTCGGCGGCGGCCCAGGTCGCGGCCGCGGCGCCCATCGAGTTACCGACGAGGAGCGCCGGCCCACCGCCGAGGTGCTCGACCAGCGCTAGGACGTCCGAGCCGGCGGCCACGTCGTCGTAGGCGGGGAAGTTGTCGTCGCTGTCGCCGTGGCCGCGGAGGTCGACAGTGGCCACCCGGAAGCCCGCGGCCGCCAAGCGCGGTGCGAGGAAACGGTAGGTGGAGCGCAGGTCTCCCATGCCGGGGACGCAGACCACCAGCGGGCCTTCCCCCTGCACGTCGTAGGCGATCCGGCCGGGGCCGCGGTCGAGGTAGCTAATCTCCATAGCTAGAAAGCTAAGGTCATTAGCTAACTCCGTCAAGGGCTAGGTTTCAGCGCGTTCCCACGTCGTGAGCGGCACCGTCGGCGATGGCGCGCAACTTGTCGGGGTTGGCGACGTTGTGGATCGTCGTGATGCGGCCGTCGGCGTCGATGCCGAAGGTGACGGTCGCGACCACCCGGCCCGCCCCGCGGAAGACCAGGCCGAGCCCGCCGTTGATCTCGACCAGTTCGACGCTCATGTCGGCCGGCTCGATGCCCTGGTAACTGACGCTCCCGATGGCTGCGAACCAGGTGGCGACCGTGGACGCGCCGACGACCGGCCGCATCGCCTGCCGCACCTTGCCGCCGCCGTCGGTCCACAGCGTGACGTCGGGGGAGAGCAGCTCCATCAGGCCGTTGAGGTCGCCACCGGTCGCGGCGGCGAAGAATCGCTCGGTGACCGCCCGCTGCTGGGCCTTGTCCGCACTGAAGCGCGGCCGTCGCGCCTGCACGTGCTCGCGAGCCCGGTGTGTCGCCTGCCGCACCGCGGCTTCGGAGCGTTCCACCGCCGCGGCGATCTCTGCGTAGCTGAATCCGAAGACCTCCTTCAGCACGAACACCGCACGCTCGAGCGGGCTCAGCGTCTCCAGCACCACCAACATCGCCATCGAGACGGACTCGGCGGCGGTCACGGAGTCGGCGGTGTCGCTGCTCGTCAGGATGGGTTCAGGGAGCCACGGGCCGACGTAGGTCTCGCGCTGGTACCGGGTGGAGCGCAGGCGTTCCAGGGCGACGTTCGAGACGATCCGCGTGAGGTAGGACTTCGGCTCGGCGACCTGCGCGCGATCTGCTGCCGACCATTTGATCCAGGCGTCCTGCACCGCGTCCTCGGCGTCAGCCGCGGTGCCGAGGATGCGGTACGCCACCGAGAACAGCAGATTGCGGTGCTGGTTGAACACCTGCTGGTCGGGTTCGGGCGAGGGCTTCGTCATCGAGCGACCTGGCGTCGGGTGAAGCGGCCACCGCGGGGCCAGAACGCGCCGGAGGTCGGCATCTTCTTCATGCGGCCGTAGGTCGGCCACGGGGAGGCTGTCACCGTTTCCTTGTACCTGGCCGCCAGCCGGCCGGTGAGACAGAGGCGCCGAGGGCTGTCGTCCGGGCGGGTGAACTGCACGACGGCGTCATGGCGGCCGAGGCTCACCGGCGTGTGGTAGTAGCCGAAGCGGAACGGCTTGGGCTGCTTGCCCTGCAGCGAACGGACGATCGACACCGCCGCGTGAACACCGGTCGGCATGCCGCTCTGGCACGTCCCGTGCAGTACGCCGTAGCGCTGCTGGATCGCGGCCGCGTCTCCCACGGCGTACACGTCGGGGTGCGACACCGACCGCAGCGTGGGGTCGGTGACGATGCGGCCCCGCTCGTCGACGGTGAATCCGGCGGCGGTCGCCAGCGGCGACACCCGCGTACCGCTGGTCCACAACACCGCGTCGACAGCGATGCTCTCGCCGCCCACCAGCTCGACCGCATCCGGCAGCACCTTCGTCACCTCGGCACCGCTGCGCACCTCGACGCCGAGCCGCAGCAGCGCGGACCGCACGTACGCCTTCGCCTTCGGATTCATGGCCGCGCCCGGTTCGCTCCGGCCCACCAGCACGACGTTCAGCTGCGGATACTGCTCGGCGAGCTCCGCCGCCGACTCGATGCCGGTCAGCCCGCTACCGGCGACCACGACCGTGCCGCTGCGGAGCTGCGCCAGCCGGCTGGCGAGCGATTCGGCGTCGCGGGCGCTGCTCAGCGTGTAGGCGTAGTCCTCGACCCCTGGCACGGACGCAGTGTCGGCGACGCTGCCCAGCCCGTACACCAGCGTGTCGTAGTGCAGGACCCGGTCGTCGTCGATCCGCACGGACTTCGCGTCGGCGTCCACCGCCGTCACCCAGCCGGGCACGAACCGCGCGCCGGTGCCCTCCAGCAACTGCGGAATGTTCAGGTCGGCGACGTGCTGCCCGGTCGCTGTCATCGGCAGCCGCAGCCGCTCCGTGAATCGCTCCTCGGCGTTCACCACTGTCACCGTGACGTCGGCGCGCTCCTTGACCCGAGCCGCCAGCTGTACCGCGGCGGCCAGGCCCGCGTAGCCCGCCCCCAGGACCAGGAGCCGATGTGCGGTCGTGCGCTGCTCGTTCATTGTTCTGCCTCTCGCTCTCTCCAGGCCGTTCCGACGCCCAGGAGATGGGAGCTGCGCGGCGGTCCGTGACATGGAGCCGGTGTGACCTGCGGCACAGACCTGCGACGGAACGTGCAGGCCATTACCCGGCGGGTAATCGACGCGCGGTGGCGGCGCGGCGAGGCTGGGCTCGTACCGGTCGTTCGGAGCCCACCGAGTGGCTGACAGGCGGACCGGTGCAGCTACGTCACCGAGGAGGACCGATGCCGGCTTACGCGTTAGCGCACCTTTACGAGCTCTCGAACCACCCGGACGTGTTCGAGTACATCGAGCGGATCCAGTCCACGTTGGATCCCCACGGCGGCCGGTTCGTCGTGCACGGCGTCATGCCGGAGGTGGCGGAGGGGGAGTGGCCGGGGACGGTCGTGATCATCGAGTTCCCGGATCTGGAGAAGGCGCGGGCCTGGTACCAGTCGCCCGCCTACCAGGAGATCCTGCCGATGCGGACCGATCACATCCCGGGTGCGGCGATCCTGGTCGACGGCGTCGGCCCGAACTACGACGCGTCCGCCACGGCAGCCCGTCTCCGCGCCGCCACAGCTTGACCCCGCTGATTTACGCCAAAACCGTTTCCACGGCGGCCGTGGAGGCGGATTCGACGAGAATCAGCGGCGCGGCGATCAGGCCCAGTGGTACTCGGCGCGAAGTTCGGCCGCCACGGCCTGGAAGCGGTCGCGGGGGAGCACCGCGCCCTCGCGCCGGATGCCGTCCTCGTCCACCTCGATGACCCGGTCGAGTCGGATCCAGCTCGGTCGGTTCTCCCGATCCCAAGCGCCCGCACCGAGCGGGAACCAGTGCCGCTGCCCGTCCCGGTCACTCTTCGAGGAGAGCATCAGCCCGAGCAGGCGTTTGCCCTGGCGTCCGACGACGAGGACCGGGCGGTCCTTGCCCTGGCTCGGGTCTTCCTCGTACGGCACCCAGGTCCACACGATCTCGCCCGGGTCGGCATCGCCGTCGAGGTTCGGCGCGTAGACGAGGTGCCGACCACTGGGCGCCGGTGATCCGCCGTTGACTCGGGCGGCGACCTCCGCGGGCGACGGTCCGCGTCGGGTGCCGGCGGACCGGCCGCGCCCCTTCGCGGACGGGTCGGACGCGTCGGCAGCGCCGGACGCCGAGCCTGCGCGGCGGCTCGGGCGGAGCTTGCTCAGCATTTTGGGGGTGCCGCGAACGGCCGAGCGCGCCAGGTCCTTGAAGCTTCGAGCCACGGGGGCACCCTAGTCGCCTCCGTGGCTTCCGTCCCGGGCGGTGTTCACTCCGCAGGGCGGACGTAAGTGGCAGTCGGGAATTTGCGTGATCACGCAAACCGATTACGCCAATCGGCTTACCATGACGCCCGTGACTCGACGGCTTGCGGAAGTGGCACAGAAGGTCGGCGTCAGCGAGGCGACGGTCAGCCGGGTCCTCAACGGACGTCCCGGGGTGTCGGACGCTACCCGGGAGGCCGTGCTCACCGCGCTCGACGTACTGGGGTACGAGCGGCCCACCCAGTTACGCGGGGAGCGCGGGCGGCTGGTCGGCCTCGTCCTGCCGGAGCTGCAGAACCCCATCTTTCCGGCGTTCGCCGAGGTGGTGGGAGACGCGCTCGCACAGAAGGGCTTCACCCCGGTGCTCTGTACCCGCACCGCGGGCGGCGTCTCCGAGGAGGAGTACGTCGACCTCCTGCTCGAACAGCACGTCTCCGGCGTGATGTTCGCCAGCGGCCTGTTCGCCCAGGCGGACGCCGAACACGCGCACTACGAGCGCCTCGCCGCCCGACGGCTGCCGGTCGTCCTGGTCAACGCGGGCATCGAGCGGTTGCGCTTTCCCCGCGTCTCCTGCGACGACGGAGTTGCGGTGGAGCAGGCACTCGGGCACCTGCGCTCGCTCGGGCACGAGCGGATCGGTCTGCTGCTCGGACCCGCCGACCACGTGCCGTCCCGGCGCAAGCTTTCCGAATTCCGGACGCTCGCCGAGGAGCTGGGGGTGTCGGCGCCGTCGGAGCACGTCGAGCACGCGATGTTCTCGATCGAGGGCGGGCAGGCTGCGGCGTCGAAGCTGATCGAGCGCGGGGTGACCGGAGTGATCTGCGCGAGCGACCTGTTGGCGCTCGGCGCGGTGCGGGCGGCACGGCGTCGGCGGCTCTCCGTGCCGGCGGATCTGTCCGTGGTCGGTTTCGACGACTCGGCGTTCATGAACTGCACGGATCCGCCGCTCACCACCGTCCGGCAGCCGATCGAGGCGATGGGGCGCGCGGCGGTCGAGCTGCTCGCCAGCCAGATCAAGGGCGTCACCGTCGCCGCCGACGAGCTCCTCTTCGAGCCGGAGCTGGTGGTGCGAGCCTCCACAGCCCGAGCCCCCCACTCCTGACCCCGCGGGTGGCGGTTTTTCGGGAAGACCACCTCACACGCAGGCTGCTGAGGTTGATTTTCGGGAAGACCACCTCACGGCCGCCCGCGAGAGGTTGATTTCGGGAAAGCCCCGCGCGTCGGGCGGTTGGTGAACGGCCTGTGCGGGCGCGCGCCGGGCGGCGGGTGAGCGACGTGGGCGGGCGCTTTCGTCGTGCGTCGCGCTGGGGGGACAGGCGCCGACGCAAGCCACGAAAAGTGTTGCGTGCCGAGCGTCGATAGTGGGCAGTGAACCCACCGCAACCACTGACTTGATTCAGGAATCCCGTGATCCAGTCGAGATTTTGCGAATCTCGATCCAGATATTGCGCAGCAATGTGAGCCGCCCCTATGGTCTGCGGCACGCGCTCTCCGTAACCACCCCGCACGCGGGGAGCGCGGTGGGGTGTCGCCGCACGCCACTACGAAGGGCGCTCAACGATGAGAGAAACCCGTACGCGTCGCGTGGTCGGCGCGGCGCTGGCCACTGGATTACTCCTGGCCGGCGCCGCGTGCACCAGCGCGGACGATGACAAGAGCTCGGACGGAAAAGTTCGCATCACGGTCAACTGCGAGCCTCCGAAGTCCGCCGCGATCGACCGGCGCAGCTTCGAGGAGGACATCGCGATCTTCGAGAAGCAGAACCCCGACATCGACATCGTCGCCAAAGACGCGTTCCCGTGCATGGACCCGAAGACGTTCGACGCCAAGCTGGCCGGCGGTCAGATGGAGGACGTCTTCTACGTCTACTTCACCGACGTCGCGAACGTGATCAAGCGACGCCAGGCCGCGGACATCTCCAAGTACGTCGACGAGGTACAGGGCTACGGCGACATCCAGCAGTCGGTGCTCGACGTGTTCACCGACGGCGGCAAGACGTACGGCCTGCCGCGCACCAACTACTCGATGGGGCTCATCTACAACCGAGCGCTGTTCAGCAAGGCGGGCCTCGACCCGGCCAAACCGCCGACGTCGTGGGAAGAGGTCCGCGCCGCCGCGAAGAAGATCGCCGCGCTCGGCAACGGCACGGTCGGGTACGGCGAGTTCAGCGCGAGCAACCAGGGCGGCTGGCACTTCACCGCCGAGATGTACTCGCAGGGCGGCTCGATGGTGTCCGAGGACGGCAAGAAGGCCGCCGTGAACACCCCCGAGGGCAAGGCCGTGCTGCAGACCCTCAAGGACATGCGCTGGACCGACAACAGCATGGGCAGCAAGCAGCTGCTGCAGATCACCGACCTCCAGCAGATGATGGGCGCGGGCAAGCTCGGCATGTATCTCGCGGCGCCGGACAACCTCCCGGAGATCGTCAAGAAGTACAAGGGCTCGTACACGGACCTGGCGATCGCTCCGATGCCCGGCAGCAAGGGCACGCTGCTCGGCGGTGACGGCTACATGTTCAACCGCGACGCGACCCCGGAGCAGATCCGGGCCGGCGTCAAGTGGGTCGAGTTCCAGAACCTCACGCCGGGCACCGGCGCGAACAACTGGGAGCGGGCGGCCCGCAACAAGGCTCCGGTCGGCCTGCCGCAGCCGAACCTGTGGACCGGCCCGACGGCGGACGCCGACAACAAGCTCAAGGCGCAGTACGCGAACGTCCCGGTCGAGAACTACCAGCTGTTCCAGGAGACCGAGGTGCCGGGCAAGCTGGAGCCGCCGCAGGCACAGCAGATCTACTCGGTGATGGACGGTGTGATGTCCGCGGTGCTCACCAACCGCAACGCCGACATCGACGACCTGCTGGCCGATGCGTCGGACAAGATCGACCGGCTCCTGGCCAACCAGCGCTGATGGGCGCACCGACCAGCGCGGTCGGCGGCCCGGCCCCGCGGCTTCTACGCCGCGGGGCCGCGCCCGCGACCGAACCTGATGCACCGCGGCCCCGCGGCGACCGCGTCCGACGCCGGGTCACCGACAACCTCACCGCGTACGCGTTCCTCGCCGGCGGCCTGCTCTGCTTCGGGCTGTTCTCCTGGTACCCGGCCGTGCGGGCGCTGGTGCTGGCGTTCCAGCAGTCGAACTCGGTGGACGAGGCCACCTGGGTCGGGTTCGACAACTTCCGGCTCCTCTTCGCCGACCCGGAGTTCGGCGCCGCCTGGCGCAACACGTTCGTGTTCACGCTGCTGGCGCTGGTCATCGGGTTCGCAGTGCCGTTCGCGCTGGCCGTGCTGCTCAACGAACTGCGGCACGCGAAGACGTTCTTCCGCCTCGCGGTGTACCTGCCGGTGATGATCCCGCCAGTGGTCACCGCACTCCTCTGGAAGTGGTTCTACGACCCGGGCCCCGGCCTGTTCAACGAGGTGCTCCGCTTCCTGCACCTGCCCACTTCGGACTGGACGAACTCCACCAGCACCGCCCTCGTCTCGCTGGTACTGGTCGCCACCTGGGCCAACCTCGGCGGCACCGTGCTGATCTACCTCGCCGCGCTGCAGGGCATCCCGGGGGAGCTGTACGAGGCCGCCGAGCTGGACGGCGCCTCGCTGTGGCAGCGGATCCGGCACGTGACGATCCCGCAGACCCGGTTCGTCATGCTGATGCTGCTCCTGCTGCAGATCGTCGCGACGATGCAGATCTTCACCGAGCCGTACATCATGACCGGCGGCGGCCCCGAGGACGCGACGATCACCGTCCTCTACCTCATCTACAAGTACGCGTTCGTCTACCTCGACTACGGCAGCGCGTGCGCGCTCAGCGCGATGCTGCTCGTCTTCCTGGGTGCGTTTTCCGCGCTCTACCTGCGACTGACCAGGGAGCGCACATGAGGACGCTCGTCTCGGCCAGTGTCCTGACCAGACCGAAGGGCCGTGCCATCTACTGGACGGTGTTCGGCGGCACGGTGCTGGCGTTCGTCGTCGCGTTCCTGTTCCCGGTGTACTGGATGGTCGTCGGCGCGATGAAGTCGTCGGACGAGTTGGTCCGGACGCCGCCCACGCTGGTGCCGGAGGAGTGGCACCCGGAGAACTACAAGGACGCCTGGGGAACGCTGGACCTCACCACCCACCTGACCAACACCGCTGTTCAGGCGGCCGGGGCGTGGATCCTGCAGCTGGTGTTCTGCACCTTGGCGGCGTACGCGCTGTCCCGGCTGCGGCCGGTGTTCGGGCAGGTGATCCTCGGCGGCATCCTCGCGACGCTGATGGTGCCGGCGTCCGCGCTGCTGGTACCGAAGTACCTGACGATCGTCGACGTGCCGATCATCCACGTGAACCTGCTGAACAGCCCGCTGGCGATCTGGCTGCCTGCGGTTGCCAACGCGTTCAACCTCTACCTGCTCAAGCGATTCTTCGACCAGATCCCGAGCGAACTGCTGGAGGCGGCCGAGATCGATGGTGCGGGTCCGGTGCGGCGGCTCTGGCACGTGGTGCTGCCGCTGTCCCGGCCGGTGCTCGGCGTCGTCTCGATCTTCGCGGTCGTGGCGGTCTGGCAGGACTTCCTCTGGCCGCTGCTGGTCTTCTCCGACACGTCGAAGTCGCCGATCAGCGTCGCGCTGGTGCAGCTGTCCGCCGACGCGCCGGCCAGCCAGTTGATCGCCGCGATGGTGATCGCCAGCCTGCCGATGATCGCGCTGTTCCTAGTTTTCCAACGACACATCATTGCCGGAATCGGCGCGGGGAGTCTCAAGGGATGAGCTGGTGGAAGAACGCGGCGATCTACCAGATCTATCCGCGCAGCTTTGCGGACGGGAACGGCGACGGCGTCGGCGATCTGGCGGGGGTCCGGGCCCGGCTGCCGTATCTCGCGTCGCTCGGCGTCGATGCGTTGTGGTTCAACCCCTGGTACCCGTCGTCGGGTGCGGACGGCGGCTACGACGTCGTCGACTACCGGGAGATCGACCCCGCGTACGGGACGCTGGCCGAGGCGGAGAAGCTCATCGCCGAGGCCCGGGTACTCGGCCTGCGGACGATCGTCGACATCGTGCCGAACCACATCTCGCACCTGCATCCGTGGTTCCGGAAGGCGCTGTCGTCCCCGGACGCGCCGGAGCGTGAGCTCTTCTGGTTCTCCGACCGGCCCAACAACTGGGTGTCGGAGTTCGGGGGTTCGCCGTGGACGCAGCTCCCGGACGGCTCCTGGTATCTGCACCTGTTCACGGCGGAGCAGCCCGACCTGAACTGGCAGCACCCGCTGGTCCGGGCCGAGCACGAAGACGTGCTGCGGTTCTGGTTCGACCGCGGCGCGGCCGGCGTCCGGATCGACTCGGCGGTGCTGCCGGCGAAGGACCCTGCGCTGCCGGACGTGGTGGAAGGGGAGCCGCACCCGTACGTCGACCGGGACGAGCTGCACGACATCTACCGGTCGTGGCGCCGGATCGCCGACTCGTACGACGAGGCCCGGGTGCTGATCGGCGAGCTGTGGCTGCCGGACGCTGCTCGCTTCGCGAAGTACCTCCGCCCGGAGGAGCTGCACACCGCGTTCAACTTCGACTTCCTGGCCTGCCCGTGGGACGCCGCTCGGTTGCGGACGTCGATCGACACCACGCTCGCCGCGCACGCGCCGGTGGACGCACCGGCTACCTGGGTGCTGTCCAACCACGACGTCACCAGGGTCGTCACCCGGTACGGGCGGTCGGACACGTCGTTCGCGTTCGAAGCCAAGCGAGCCGGGGTGCCGTCCGACGTCTCGCTGGGGACCCGCCGGGCGCGGGCCGCCTCGTTGCTGGCCATGGCCCTGCCCGGCGCGGTCTACGTCTACCAGGGTGAAGAGCTGGGGCTCCCGGAGTACGAGGTCCCGGCGGACGCGATCCGCGACCCGATGCATCACCGGTCCGGCGGGGTCGACCCCGGCCGGGACGGATGTCGGATTCCGCTGCCGTGGTGCGGTGGCACCCCGCCGTACGGCTTCGGGGCGACGCCTACCTGGTTGCCGCAGCCGACGGGGTGGGAGGCGCTGACCGTGGAGGCGCAGGACGGCGTCCCGGGGTCGATGCTGACCCTCTACCGGGAAGCGCTGCGGCTCCGGCGGGAGTTCGGCGGGGGGATGCGGTGGCTCGACGCGGGCGAGAACGTGCTGGCGTTCGCCCGGGAGGCCGGGTTCGTCTGTGTGGTGAACCTGTCGGAGGCCCCGGTACCGCTGCCCACTCCCGGGGACGTGGTGCTGGGGAGCGCCCCGCTGGTGGACGGGTTGCTCCCGGTGGACGCGGCGGTGTGGGTCCGTCCGTGACCGAGGTGCCGGGCGCGCCGGTCGCGCGCCCGGCACCGTCGTCAGCCGGCCAGTGCCGGTACCGCCGCCCGCCGACGCGCGGCCACCGCGGCCACCACACCGGCAACCAAGCAGACCGCGGCATTGATGCCGATCGCCGTGGTCACGCCGTCGAGCAGCGACTCGGAGGCCACCTGCGTCGCGACGATCGCGCTCATCACCGGCGTCCCGAGCGTGATGCCGACCTGCTGGCTCATCGTCGCCAAGCCGGTGGCGACGCCTTGCTCCGCGTCGGGTAGCCCGGACGTCGCGGTCACCATGAACCCGACGATCGCGACCAGGTTCGCCACCCCGCCGACGAACGTGGCGACGACCACCAGCAGGACCCAGCCGGCCTCCGGGCCGATCGTCATCAGCGACGCGGTGGCCACGGCCTGCACCAGCAACCCGGCGGCCACCGCGCCCTGGCTCCCCACCGCTCGGATGACCCGCGGCCCGACGATCCCGCCGAGCACCGTGCCGGCCCCGAGCACGGCGAACGTCAGCCCGGTGGCGAGCGGTCCGAACCCGACGACGTCCTGCAGGTACAGGGTGAGCAGGAAGACGAGCGACGTCTCGGTGGCGAACGCGAGCAGACCGGCGGCGTTGCCCCAGGCGACGGTGCGCCGCCGCAACATCCCGAGCGGCACCAGCGGAGCGTCGGAACGGGATTCCGCCACGCCGAACGCGGCCAGCAGGAGGGCCGCCGCGACCAGAGCGACGATCGTCACCGGTGAATCCCACGACCGCTGTCCGGCGCTGGTGAGCCCGTAGACCAGAGCGAGCAGACCCCCGGTGACCGTCACCGACCCGAGGACGTCGAGGCGCGGTCGCTCCGGCGGACGGCTCTCGACCAGAACCCGCGGCCCGACGAGAAGCACCAGGACGGCCACCGGGACGTTGAGGAAGAACGCCCAGCGCCAACTCAACAAGCCGGTGAGCAGTCCACCCAGGACAGCCCCGCTGGTGAATCCCGCCGCCATCAGTGCCCCGTTGAGGCCGAGCGCACGCTGCCGCTGCGGGCCTTCCGGGAACGTCGTCGTGAGCAGCGAGAGCGCCGCCGGGATCACGGCCGCGGTGGCGAGGCCCTGGACCGCCCGCGCCACCAGCAGGACGCTCGGCTCGGTCGCGAGGCCGCCGGCCAACGAAGCCGCCCCGAGCGCCGCCATCCCGCCGAGGAACAACCGCCGTCGCCCGAACAGGTCCGCGAGCCGACCGAACAACAGCGTGAACCCGGCGGCGCAGAGAGCGAACGCCGTCGACACCCACTGCAGGTCGGCGAGGCGCAGATCGACGTCCGCGCCGATCACCGGAAGCGCGACGTTGAGGATCGAGAAGTCGACGGCGAGCGTGAACGCCGCACTGAGCAGCACGACGAGAGCGAGTCGTTGCCGGGAAGTGGTTGACATGCCTCCACGGTCGGCCGGTGCCCGACGACCGGCCAGATCACCGTTCTGCCTAGCCTCCCGAGTGATAGGCAGCCGCGGTGAGCAGGCGCAACGCCGCTTCCGACGAGGAGCCCGGCGCCGCGCTGTACATCAGCAGCCGCTGCCCGCTGTCGTCCGGCGGGGCAGTGACCTCGAAGCCGAGTTCCAGGTCACCCACGGCCGGATGGTTGAACAGCTTCGTGCCGGACGTGCAGTTGGTGACCGGGTGCCGCGACCAGAGACGGGCGAACTCCGGGCTCTTGACACACAGCTCACCGACGAGTTCGGCGAGGCCGCGATCGTCCGGGAAGCGCCCGGCGACCAACCGGAGCGACGCGACCGCTCGCTGCGCCTCGACGTCCCAACGGGCGTAGAGCTGCCGGGTCGGCGGATCGAGGAACAGCATCCGGGTGAGGTTCGGGCGGGTGGATCGGCGGGCCGGGTCGTCCGCCGGGCGGTGCGACGCCAGCAGCACGTGGGCCAGTGGGTTCCAGGCCAGGACGTCGGTGCGCCGATCCATCACCAGCGCGGCGACACCGTCGATCGCCGTGACCAGGTGCCGGAGACCGGGCCGGACGTGGTCCGGCGGGGGCGTCGCCCGGCGCTTGCGGACGGGCCGCGCCAGGTCGCGGAGGTGCGCCCACTCGGTCTCGTCCAGGCGGAGTGCGTGGGCGATCGAATCCAGCACCTCGTCGGAGACGCTCGGCGCGTGCCCCTGCTCCAGCCGGGTGTAGTAGGTGACGCTGACGCCGGCCAGCTGGGCCAGCTCTTCGCGGCGTAGCCCGGCGACACGGCGGGCGCCGTAGGAGACCAAGCCGACGTCGTCCGGCCGGAGGGCCGCGCGTCGGGTGCGCAGGAAGTCACCGAGTTCCATCCCCTCAGCGTGCCTCGCCGCGGCGGAATGAGCCTGGCACTGTCAGGGACAGGCAGGTTTACGAGTTACTTAACCCACGGCGCCGCCCGTCACTGAGGGTAAATGTGGCACCATCACGGCCATGATGAGCCAGGGTCTCGCGCGTGAGGCGCGTGCCGGGGTTTTCACCCTGGTTTGCCTGAGCTCGTCGATCGCCCTGCACTCGTGGGCCGCCGGGTCCTTGCCGTCGGTTCCCGCGATGGTGGCCGGCGCCGGCCTGGTGTTGGTCGCCGCCGCGCTGCTGGCCGCGCGGGAACGTCGGTTCCCGCTCATCGCCGGGGTTCTGCTGGTCGCCCAGACCGGGCTGCACTACCTCTTCGAGGCGCTGCCGCACGCGGGACATCACGCCACCGCGATCGTGCCGGTATCGCCCGCGCCCTCGCCGACCGCGATGGTGCTGGCGCACCTGGTCGCCGGGTTGTCGACCGCAGCCTGGTTGCGTGGCGGCGAGGCCGCCGTGTGGCGTCTCGGCCGTCGGATGGCGCGTGGTGTCGCGCCGTTGCGACTGCTCTGGACCCTCGTGCGGACGCTGATCGTGCCGACGACGCGTCCGGCGCTCGTCGTCGCGTTGAGCCGGGCGATCGTTCGGTCGGCACCGGGTTGGCGGCACAGCGTGATCCGGCGCGGTCCACCGGTGCTCGCGGCGCACTGAGGCCCGTTAGCAAGCCCGCGCTGCTCACCGTACGTGGTCGCTGACCCCGTTTCCCCTGTTCCAGGGTGCGACGACGTCGGCTCGGTAGGCCGCCGCGTCGCGAGTAGCACCCGGCGGAATCCGCCTGCGACCGGTCACGCCGGTTCGCCGTGACAGCCCGCCCGACCCGGACGCGCGCTTCGATGGACCGGCGAGCTGGTAGCTCGGCCAATTCCGGTGCGTCTGCGGCGTCGGACCTGGCGGACAGCGATCCGGCCGTGCCCGGCAGCCAGCCGTCGAGAGCAGCCAGGCGCGGCCGGTCAGTGCGGCGCAGCCAGGCGTGGCGAGCGGCCGGTCGATCGGTCTGCGCGCCGACAGTCGACTCGGGGCCCCACGCCGGAGCCGGTGGACGTACCGGTTCGGCAGAGCGGCGCGGCGCGTCGGGTCGGGTTCGCTCCGGTCGGTCCGGTCAGCCCCGGGACCGGCCGGGGCGGGCTCTGCCCACCGGGGTCGGCACACCCAGCAGTCCTAGATCCTCTTCGAGAAAACCCCTGAGAAAGGACCTGAAATGACGGTAACGACGGACCGGCGGCCCGCACGGCCCCGACGGCTCCTGGCGCGCACGGCAGCGGTCGTGCTCGCTGCCGGCGTCGCGGTGCTGGGCTTCGCCGGCCCGGCGTCCGCGCACGTGACGGTGAACCCGTCCGAGGCGACGCAGGGCGGCTACGCCGCGTTGACGTTCCGGGTGCCGAACGAGCGTGACGACGCCTCGACGACGAAGCTCGAGGTCGCGCTCCCGACCGACACCCCGTTCGCGTCCGTGTCGGTCAAGCCGATCCCCGGTTGGACGGTGGCGACCACGACGTCCAAGCTGGCCAAGCCGATCGAGGCCCACGGCACGCAGGTCACGGAGGCGGTCAGCCGGGTGACGTGGACGGCGACCAGCCCGGCCAACGCCATCGCGCCGCACCAGTTCCAGGAGTTCTCGATCTCGGTCGGCCCGCTGCCGGAGGCCGAGAAGATCTACTTCAAGTCGCTGCAGACGTACTCGAACGGTGAGGTCGTCCGCTGGATCGAGGAGCCGACCGGCAGCGAGGAGCCGGACAAGCCCGCTCCGGTGCTGACGCTGGTCAAGGGCGGCGACGGCCACGGCTCCGCGGACACCGAGACCAGCGAGGCGGCGTCCGCGTCCGAGTCCGACGACGACGACTCGGACGGGAACGGGCTCGCCATCGGGCTGGGCGTCGCCGGTCTGATCGCCGGTGTCGCGGGTCTGATCGCCGGTCTGCTGGCGCTGCGCCGGTCCACCGCCGACTCCTCCACGGCGAAGTCCTGACCCCACCTCCTGAGCGAGTACGCGGGGCGGCCGTCCGTCGGCCGCCCCGCGCCGCTCACTCGGGAGGCGTGACCTCCAGGACGCCGCGCATGCCGCTCTCGGCGTGGTACAGGCAAGGGAACGGGTACTCGCCGGGCTTCTCCACCGTCACCCGGAGCACCGTCGTCTGACCCCCGTTGACGTTGCCCGCGGTCGCGTTCGCCACGGTCATGTCGTGCGGCGTCACACCGACGTTCTGCAGCCGGAACTCGATCACACCGGGTGCGGCGGTCACCCGATCCGGAACGAACTTCAGCTCGTCGGTCAGGCTCACCGTGATCCGTTGGATGCCGTCCGGGCCTCGCGTCGCGGCCACCGCTGGCGACGCCGACGTCGCGGCGGCAGCGGGGGCGCCCGACCGTCCGATCCCGCCGGGGCCGCCCTCCGGTCCCCACGACGCACACCCCCCGACGGCGAGCAGGCCGACAACGAGCGCCGCCCGGAGCCTCACAGCCCCGCCTCCTCGAAGAGCCGCTGGCCGAGGTACTCGCCCCGGGTCACGCCGCCGGGCATCGCGAAGAGCGCGCCGGCCTCGTGTCGGGTGAAGCGGCTCAGCCGATCCTTGCCCGCGATCAGGTTCTGGTGCACCGGAACGAAGCCGGTCCGTGGATCGGCCTGCCAGGCCAGGAAGATCAACCCTGCCTCCACCCCGCCGCCCGGCTGCGGATCGGCGAACGAGTACCCCCGCCGCAGCATCGCCGCGCCCCGGTTGAACGCGGCGGCCGCGAGCCGCACGTGCGAGTCCGCCGGGATCAGCAGTTCGCCGTCCGGGCCCCGGCGTCCGAAGTTCGCGGGCGTCGTCTCGACTCCTCCGGACAGCGGCGCCCCGCTGGCCTTCTTCCGCCCGATGACCTGCTCCTGTGCGGTGACCGGAAGCTCCTCCCACTCGTCGAGCAGCATCCGGATCCGGCGGACGACCAGGTACGAGCCGCCGCGCATCCACCCGTCCGCGGAGACGAACACGGTCTTGCCGAACGTCGCCTCGCTGGGTTTCGGGTTCTTCGTTCCGTCCAGCTGGCCCATCAGGTTGCGGACCGTCGCGCCCTCGTTCGTGGTGACGCCGCGCCCTCGGGTGAAACCGGCGAACTGCCAGCGGGGAGTCGCCACCCCGGCGGCGAGTTGCTCCAGCGTGCGGAGCGCGGAGAACACCACGACCGGATCGTCGGCACAGACCAGCACACCGAGGTCGCCGTCGCTGCGGGCGGCGTCCAGGGATTCGCCTCCGAATGCGGGGAGTGGAGCCAGCGCCGCGGGCCGGGCGCTCGCCGGGAACACCGTCCCGAACAGGCTCGGACCGAAGCCGACGGTGACCGTGAGGGCGGCCGGGCCGCTGTCCGCGGTCATCGTGTCCGTGCGGTTCCCGGCCGGGCGGCCGGTGGTGAGCGCCTCGGCCGCGGTGGTCCAGCGTTGGAGCAGCGTCCGCAGCGCGGCGGCGTCGGCGCCGGGGACCAGGTCGAACGCGGCGATCCGGGCGTGCGCCTGACGCTGGATCGGGGTGGCGATACCGGCTTGGCGAGCGCCGTGGAACGGGACGGTTTGGCTGCCGACCGAGCCGAGCGCCACGGTGTTGGTCGGTGCGGTGGGGGTGGGTTGGTCGGGGCTCGCGGCGAGCTGCAGACCGGCCCCGGCGACGGCCCCGGCGCCCCCCGCCACGGCCAGCCCCACGGCGTGGCGCCGGCTGATTCGCGGGCCTCGGACGTGCCCCCCGGGGGCCCCGAGCGGCTCGGGGTCGTCGGACGTCTCCGAGCCGGCATCGACCGGTAGGGGCTGGTCAGCGTCCGGCTCTGGTGCATTGGTAGCCGCTGCCTCGGGGGTTGCCTCCGCGAGGTCGGTACCCACCGGGGCCAGGCGCTGTACCGAGCCTGCACCTCGTCGTCGTTGAAGTAGCAGTTGAAGGGCGAGGGCGCCGGCCAGGCCGAGCCCGACCCCGAGGCCCACCACGACGGTGAGGCGGTCCACCCCGAGGGGGAGGACCGTCGGCGCGGACGAGCGCCAGAAGACCGGTAGGTCGGGGAAGCCGGACGCGGCCGCGACGCAGACGCCGACCACCGCCGCGGCCCAGGTACCGGCGTCCCGGCCGCGGAACAGCAACCAGCTGGCCAGTCCGCCGATCGCCCAGACCGCGACCTGCGGCAGCAACGACACGAACGCGTCGGTCCTCGACGCTTCGAGCAGCACCACCCCGACGCTGTGCGCGGCGTCCGCGACCACCACCAGGAGCACCGCGACCCCCAGCGCAGTGAACGTCCTTCGCCGCCCGAAGCCCACCACCAGCGCCGGTACCACCAGCAGCACGGCTGCAGCGGCGAACCAGCCCCACGGCGACGGGCCCGGTACCCAGCTCAGCGAACCGGTCGCGGTCAGCGAGGTGCCGCCGCGGTCGAACGTGATCGTCCAGCGGCTGATCCGGTGGACCTCGTCGGGGGATCGGCTCACGACCGGCGGGAGCGTGGTCTGCATCCAGTGCGTGCGGTGGTCGTGCCAGCGGAAGACCGGCTCGTCGGAGATCTTCCGCCAGCTCGGGGCCTTCTTCGGGTCGGCGCTCGCCGGGACGGTGGTCACGCCGTAACGGTCGGTGTTCAGGTAGTACGCGGGTGAGTTCTCGTTCACGTACACGCCGTCCGGCCCCACCCGCGCGTACGGCTCGTTCTGGTACCCGCGGACGACGGTCTCGCTCTCGGCCTCCAGCTCCAGCCTGCTGCCGTTCTCCACCACGCGGAGCTCGACGCCGGGCGCACCGGAGAAGTGCTCCAGCGTGGTGCGGAAGTTCGTCGCGCCGACACCGCCGACACTGTGCGCCGACGCCGGCGTCGCCCCGGTCGCGAGCAGCGCCGCGACCAGCGCCCCGACCGCGCCGACGCGACGCAGCCACCTGCATGAACCTGCTATCACGGGAAGACAGTCGCTCGGGCGTGGTTCTGAGTTCCTTCGGGTTTCCCCGGAAAGCGAGATAGTCGTCACTGCCCGGACGGGCGCCCGCTGGTCTGCTCCCGTGAGCGATTACGGTTTGCCTCCGTGACCTCCGACTTTCCCACCGAAGTGGTGACGGTCGTCGGTATCGGTGCCGACGGCTGGGCCGGGCTCGGAGACCCGGCGCGCGACGCACTCCGCGCCGCCGAAGTGGTCTTCGGCAGCCAGCGCCAACTCGGACTGTTGCCGGCGGACGTCGCCTGCGAACGCGTCACCTGGCCGCGGCCGATGATGCCGGCGATCCCGCAGTTGCTGGCCGCCAACGCCGGCCGCCGGATCGCGGTACTGGCCAGCGGCGACCCGATGTTCTTCGGCATCGGGGGCACGCTGGTGCGCCAGCTCGGCGCGGATCGCGTGCGGGTGATCACGCACCCTTCGTCGATCTCGCTCGCGTGCGCCCGTCTCGGGTGGCCGGAGGAGAAGATCGAGATCGTCAGCCTGGTCGGCCGTCCGGTGGAGCGTCTGCACACCGCGATCCAGCCCGGGCGCCAGGTGCTGGCGCTGAGCGCGGACGGTACGACGCCGGGGCAGGTCGCTGCGCTGCTCGTCGCACGGGGCTACGGCGAGAGCCGGCTCACCGTGCTCGAACATTTGGGCTCGGCAACGGAGGCTCGCCGTACCGCGGTCGCGTCGGAGTGGGCAGGCGAGATCACCAGCGCGCTGAACGTGATCGCGATCGAGTGCGTGGCCGGCCCGGACGCAGCCCTGCTGCCCCTCATCCCCGGCCTGCCGGACGAGTCGTACGACAGCGACGGGCAGCTCACCAAGCGCGAGGTCCGCGCGATCACGCTGGCCCGGCTCGCGCCGCTCCCCGGTCAACTGCTCTGGGACGTCGGGGCGGGCGCGGGCAGCGTCGCGATCGAGTGGCTCCGGACGCATCGGTCGTGCCGCGCGGTGGCGGTCGAGCATCGTCCGGACCGGGCGGCGCGTCTGGCCGGGAACGCGGCGGCGCTCGGCGTCCCCGGGCTGATCGTCTCGGTCGGGTCGGTGCCCGGCGCGCTGGCCGCGCTCGACCCACCGGACGCGGTGTTCATCGGCGGTGCGCTGACCGTTCCCGGCGTCGTCGAAACCTGCTGGGACGCGCTGAAACCGGGTGGACGGCTGGTGGCCAACGCGGTGACGATCCAGTCGGAGGCTGCGGTCGCGAGCTGGCACGAGCAGCTCGGTGGCGACCTCACCCGCATCTCGATCAGCCGGGCGAAGCCGGTCGGCGGGTTCCTCGGGTGGAAGCCGATGATGCCGGTGACGCAGTGGGTGGTGACGAAACGATGACCGTGCACTTCATCGGCGCCGGACCGGGCGCCGCCGACCTGATCACGGTGCGGGGACAGCGGCTGATCGCGTCGTCGCCGGTATGCCTCTACGCGGGTTCGCTGGTGCCGGCCGAATTACTCGCGTCCTGTCCTTCGGGCGCGCGGCTGGTCGACACTGCCTCGCTGAACCTCGACCAGATCATCGCCGAGTGCGTGGCTGCTGATCAGGCTGGGCTGGACGTCGCCCGGCTGCACTCCGGCGACCCGTCGGTGTTCAGCGCGATGGCCGAGCAGATGCGTCGGCTGGACGCTGCCGGGGTGCCCTACGACGTGACGCCGGGGGTGCCGGCGTTCGCGGCGGCTGCCGCGTCACTGAAGCACGAGTTGACCGTGCCCGGCGTCGGGCAGACCGTGATCCTGACCCGGACGTCGGCCCGCGCGACGCCGATGCCGCCGGGGGAGGACCTGGCGACGCTCGGCGCGAGCCGGTCGACTCTCGTCCTGCACTTGGCCGTGCAGCGGATCGTTCCTGTCGTCGACGAGCTGATCCCGTCGTACGGGGCGGATTGCCCGGTCGCGGTGGTGGCACGAGCGAGCCGGGAGGACGAGGTGGTGCTGCGCGGGACGCTCGCCGACATCGCCGCGCAGGTGTCGGCCGCCGGAATCGTGCGTACGGCGGTGATCATCGTCGGTGCGGTGCTGAACGCGTCCTCGTTCTCGGATTCGCACCTGTACTCGGCCTGTCGGGAGCGTTAGGCCGTGTCCTGCGGATCTCGCTCGCAGCGAGGCCCCACCCAGGCGTCGTCCGGCAAGGCGGAGGGATGTCCGGCTGCCGCTAGCTTTTGGCAGCTGTTGTATCCGGACATCCCGGCGACGCGGCCGGACGACGCCTGGGCGGGCCGCAGCCGAGCACGGATTCGCAGGACACGGCCTAAGCCCTTCCGACTATGGTCCCGGCGCGGTCGATGACGACGACGTCCGTGGTGACCGGGGCGCCGCGGAGGACGTCGTCGGCGGTTTCCCGTGCCTTCGCCGCGACCAGGTGACCGATCGGCGGGTAGAGCTGCAGGGCTTGGAGTGCGGTGTTGGCGTGCTGTACTTCCTGGGCTGTTGCTGCGTCCGGAACCAGCGACGCGAGGAACCCGAAGTCGACCTGCGACCGCTTCGAATGCAGATCGAGATGACCGGCCGCGAGTTTGGCGAGTTTCCCGATCCCGCCGGCGATCGTCAGCCGCGGCACCGGGTGCCTCCGCAGGTACTTGAGCACCGCGCCGGCGAAGTCCCCCATGTCGAGCAGCGCGTCCTCGGGCAGGTCGTAGAGCGCCGCCGCGACCTTCTCGGACGTACTTCCGGTACAGCCGGCGACGTGCTGGTACCCGGCCGCTCGGGCGACGTCGATGCCGCGCCGGATGCTGTCGATCCACGCCGAGCAGGAGTACGGCACGACGACGCCGGTCGTACCGAGGATCGACAGGCCGCCGAGGATGCCGAGCCGCGGGTTCCACGTCTTCTTGGCGATCTCCTCGCCGTTCTCGACGCCGACCTCGATCTCGACGTCGCCCGCGCCACCGTGCTGCGCGGCGACCTGTGCGATCGCGTCCCGCATCATCTGCCGGGGGACCGGGTTGATCGCGGGCTCGCCGACCGGCAGCGGCAGGCCGGGTTTGGTGACGGTGCCGACGCCCTCGCCCGCCCGGAACGTGACGCCGGTGCCGGGCAGCCCGTGCCGCACGGTCGCCCGGATCAGGGCGCCGTGGGTCACGTCCGGGTCGTCGCCGGCGTCCTTGATCACCCCGGCCGTGGCGCTTTCCTGGGTGCGGTGTTCGGTGGCGAGTGCGAAGCTCGGCTGTTGCCCCTTCGGGAGCGTGATCTGCACCGGGTCCGGGAACTCGCCGGTGAGCAGCGCGGTGTACGCAGCGGTGGTGGCCGCGGTGGCGCAGGCACCGGTCGTCCAGCCGTACCGCAGTTCGGTCACGGTCCCAGCATGCCAACTACGCTGAGGAACTCGTGACAGGCGTCCTCATTCTCGGCGGTACCGGTGACGCTCGTCGCCTCGCGTCGCTGCTGGCGGGCTCGTACCGGGTGGTGAGTTCCCTGGCCGGGCGGGTGCGCGAGCCGCTGCTGCCGCCGGGTCTCGTCCGGGTAGGGGGCTTCGGCGGGGTTGGCGGGTTGGTGACGTACCTGCGGGAGTCGGAGATCTCCGCGGTGGTCGATGCCACGCACCCGTTCGCGGCGCAGATGACGAGGCACGCGGTCGAGGCTTGCGAACTCTCCGGGGTGCCGTTGGTCGTGCTCCAGCGCCCGGGCTGGGAGTCGGTGCCGGGGGATCGCTGGGTGCGCGTTCCTACTCTTGCGGACGCCGCTGCGGCGCTGCCGTCGCTCGGGCAGCGGGTTTTCCTCACCACCGGGGCACAGGGGTTGGGTGCGTTCGCGGGGTGTCGCTCGTCATGGTTCCTCATCCGTACGGTGGACCCGCCGTCCGGCGAGGTACCACCGCACTCCGAGGTGCTCCTCGCCCGCGGCCCGTTCACCTTCGAGGACGAGTTGGCGCTACTCCGCGAGCACCGCATCGACGTCGTGGTGACCAAGGACAGCGGCGGCAGCGCGACCTACCCCAAACTAGCCGCCGCCCGCGCCCAAGGCCTCCCCGTGGTGCTCGTCACCCGCCCGCCCCTGCCCCCCGTTGCCACGGTGCCCACCCCGGAAGCCGCCCACCGATGGCTCGCGTCCGCACTTCCAGCCTGACGCACCGGCATATCGACGCTACGGCGCGGCGCGTAGCGTCGATATGCCGTCATGCCGAGGGCCTGTGGACAGCTGACGCGGCGCGACGAGCGTTTCGCGCACTCTCGAGTGATGCCGCGTCGCCCGCACAAGCCCGCTGCATTGCGCGGTCAGTGCTTCCTCGGTTCGGAGGCCGTGAGAGCAGGACTACTCACCCGGCGGCAGCTGTGCAGCCAGGGGTGGCGCAAGTTCGGCCACGACGTCTACGCGGACGCCGACCTGGGCGACACACATCTGGTCCGGTGCCGGGCGATCGGGTTGGTCCTGCCGAGCGGAGCGGCGATCACCGGACGGTCCGCAGCGTGTCTCGACGGATTGCCGATCGACCAGAAGGACGCCTTGGTGCATGTCCTCGCGCCGCTGGGGACCCGGTTGGAGCGCCCCCAGTGCCGCGTGGCGCGGACTGGCTGGCTCCCCCACGGGCACATCCGTCCGGGTAGCGACCCGCCGGTCACGGCCTCCACCCGGACGGCCTGGGAGATCGCGTCCGAGTCGGATGTCGTCGAGGCAGTCGTGGCACTTGACGTGCTGTTCCGCGCGAACCGTCCGCGCCAAGAGGCGATGGGGAGCTGGGTCGCCGCCTACCCGGACAGCGCCGCAGCGAGCGCTATCGCCCTGGCGGATGGTCGCTCCGAGTCACCGCAAGAGTCCCGAGCGCGTGTGCGCATCGTGCTGGAAGGCTTCCCGCCACCGACGCCGCAGTACGAGGTGGTGGCGAACGGGAGATTCGTCGCACGGGTCGATCTCGCGTGGCCCGAGGTGAAGGTTGCCGTGGAGTACGACGGCGCGTGGCACGCGGAGCCGGGTCAGATGGCGAAGGATCGTGCTCGCCTCAACCGGCTCATGGACGCGGGATGGACCGTGCTGCACCTGACGAGCGCAACCCTTAAGCATCCGTCGCTCTTTGCTGCGTTCTGCGCGCAACTCAGGTCTGCGCTCGGGGTGTGACGCCATATGGACGCTACGTCGGCCGACGTAGCGTCCATATGGCGTTGTCAGCCTGGATAGCGGCGGGACGTGTAGACGGTGTGGCCGTCGGAGCGGGTTTGGGAGGAACCCACGATCAGCAGCGTGCGCATGTCGATCTCGGACGGCTCGAGGTCGGCGAGGCGCACCACCCGCACGCTCTCGGACGAGCCGCCGACGTCCCGGCCGATCACCACCGGGGTGTCCCCGTCCCGGTGCTTCAGCAGCAACTCCTTCGCCGCCACGATCTGGTGTCGGCGACTCTTCGACGCCGGGTTGTAGATCGCGATCACGAAGTCCGCCGCCGCAGCGGCATCCAGTCGGGCGGCGATGGTCTCCCAGGGCTTGAGCCGGTCGGACAGCGACAGGATGCAGAAGTCGTGGCCGAGCGGGGCGCCCACCCGACTGGCCACCGCCTGAGCGGCAGTGATTCCCGGTACGACCCGTACGGGCACGTGCTTCCAGCGGGGCTCCTCCGCCACTTCGAGCACCGCCGCGGCCATCGCGAACACCCCCGGATCCCCCGACGACACGACCGCGACCCGGGCCCCACGAGACGCGAGGTCCAGCGCGAACGCTGCGCGCTCGGCCTCCACCCGGTTGTCGGACGGGTGACGCCGCTGCCGGGGATTGGCCGGCACCCGGTCGAGGTACGGCTCGTACCCGACGAGGTCGTCGGCGGCGGCCAGTGCGGCCTGGGCCTCCGGCGTCTGCCAGTCCCGCCCGCCCGGCCCCAGACCGACGACGACGACCTCCCCGACCCGCTCCGAAACCACCGCCGGAGCGGGGGCAGCCGCTGCGCCAGAAAGCCCGGGGGAGAGACGACTCGGCAGCACGGCCATCGAGAAGTACGGCACCGAGTCCGGGTCGACGTCGGCCAGTGGCGCGACCCGCTCGGACGACGTCGTCGCCCGCTCGACGTACCAGGCCTCGTCCAGACGGCCGGCCTCGGAAAGCGCCTCCCGCACCGCGCCGAACGTGCGGCCCAGTTTCATCACGACGGCGGGATCCGGACCCGCCAGCCGGGTGGCCAGCTCCGAGGTCGGCAAGGTCCCCGGTAGCACCGTGAGTACTTCGTCCCGCTCCACCAGCGGACGTCCGAGCACCGCGGACGCGCCGCTCACCGACGTCACGCCCGGCACGACGTGTGCCTCGTAGCGGGGCGCGAGGCGCTTGTGCAGGTGCATGTAGGAGCCGTAGAAGAACGGGTCGCCTTCGGCGAGCACGACCACGTCCCGGCCGGCGTCCAGGTGGGCGGCGAGCCTCGCTGCGCAGTCCGCGTAGAAGTCCTCCAGCGCTCCTTCGTACCCGCCCGGGTGAGCAGTTTTCTCGGTCGTCACCGGGTAGACGAGCTGCTCTTCGATCTGCCCCTCGCGCAGGTACGGGGCGGCGACCGAGCGCGCGACGCTACGTCCGTGGCGGGCGCTGTGATACGCGATCACTTCGGCGTCGGAGATCAGGCGGGCCGCCTTGACGGTGACCAGCTCCGGATCGCCCGGTCCGACACCGACGCCGTACAAACGACCGCTCATCACTCTTCCTCGCTGGCCAGCGCGTTGAGCGCCCCGGCCGTCATCGCGCTGCCACCCCGGCGTCCGCGCACGATCAGGTACTCCAGCCCGAGCTCGTTCGCGGCCAGGGCGTCCTTCGACTCGGCGGCGCCCACGAAGCCCACCGGGATACCGAGCACCGCGGCCGGCCGGGGTGCACCCGCGGCGACCATGTCCAGCAGGTGGAACAGCGCCGTCGGCGCGTTGCCGATCGCGACGACCGCCCCTTCGAGCCGATCGCGCCAGAGCTCCAGGGCCGCGGCGCTGCGCGTGGTGCCCAGCGACGCCGCCAGCGCAGGCACCGAGGGATCACCGAGGGTGCAGATCACCTCGTTGGAGGCGGGCAAGCGTCGACGAGTGACGCCGGACGCGACCATCTGCGCGTCGCAGAGGATCGGCGCGCCGTCCTGCAAGGCCTTGACCGCGGCCGGTACCGCGTCGGCGGAGAACGCCAGGTCGTCGACGAGGTCGACCATGCCGCAGGAGTGGATCATCCGGACCGCCACGCGTGCGACGTCGGCCGGAAGACCGTCGAGGTCGGCTTCGGCCCGGATCATCGCGAACGACTGCCGATAGATCTCCGCCCCATCGCGGATGTACTGCCAACTCACTGCTTGCTCCTCCTGGCTGCCGCGACGATCGCGGGTAGCTCGTCGACGTCGTCGACCGGGAAACCGTCGACCTGGTAGCCGTCGGCCGTGGCGAGCACGTCGACGTGTACACCGACGGGATGCCCGCAGCGCCGTTCACAGCCGACGAAGTGCACCGGCGAGAGGCCCGGCGCAGGTTGGGCTACCCCGAGCGCGACCGAAGCGTCCGCGCGCACGTCCGCCAGCGACTTGGCGCAGCCGGGCAGCCCGGTGCACGCGGTCGCGGTCGCCCACGGGGACGCCGGGTCGGTGACCAGGCCGACGTCAGTCAACGCGTCCAGCGCGGAAGCACCGACACCCGGCAGCACGACACCGCGCCACGGAGTGACGATGATCTCGTCCCGGGCCAGCTCACCGATCCGCGCCATCTGCACGGCCGTGAGGCGCCCGAGCGGTGCGACCGCGCCGACTCCGCCGGGTGCCACCCCGATCGGTCCGGAGGCGGGCGGCGGCGGCGCGGTGACGTCCGGACGGGACAACGGCACCCCGAGCGCGTCGGCCACCCGGGCGGCGACGCGGGCCGGTCCGTCGTCCACCTCCGCCAGACGCCAGGCCCGGGACTCCTGTGCCCGGCGCTCGGCGAGGAACCCCCACGCGGCCGCCAGAAGGGCGGGAACGGCCTGGTCGACGCGGACCCGCAGACCGCAGTCGACGCCCGCCAGCAGCACCGGGACGGGGTCGGAGCCGAGCAGCACGGTCACGTCCGCACCCAGGCCCGCCACGTCCCGCGCGGAGTCCACCGCGAACAGGAAACGCCCTGGCAGTGCGGCCAGGTCCGGGGAGGCGCAGAGCTCCCGGTCGAGTCCGGTCACGACCGGACGCACGTCGCCGAGCGGAGAGGCGACGATGTTCCGCACCCGCTCGTGCGTGGCGGACGGCAACAACCCGGCGGACGCCAGGCGCATGGCCAGCGCGGTCGGGTCGGCGACGCCCCTGATCTGGACGTTCGCGCGGGAGGTCAGGTCGAGCGGGGCGTACTCCTGTAGCGCGGCCCACTGGGTGAGGCTCACCACACCACCGGGGACCCGGATCCGCGCCAAACCGCCGTCCGCAGCCTCGTGCACCTGCAGCGCGCCTGGACAGCGGTCGGCGTCCAGGCGGCGCGGAGCGGGCACGGCGGTGGGCATACGCCGGATGCTACGTGCCACCCGGGCTACCGCAATTGGGCCCACTTGACGGGAGCGACCCCGATCACCAGTGTTGAGAGGCCACGAGCGGTGTCAGGTGGAGGAAGCCGGTGAGAATCCGGCGCGGTCCCGCCACTGTCACCGGGGAGCGACCCTGCACTCCAAAGCCACTGCGTCAGCGGGAAGGCGAGCAGGGGAGCACCGATCCGGGAGCCAGGAGACTCCGGACGCCGCGAGAGGCAGCGGGCACTACAGCCGTTGCCGAACCACACGACCCGGGGCGCGGACCCCGAGTGAGGACCCCTGCGTGATTCTGCTGCTCTCGACCTCCGACACGGACCTGCTCTCGGCGCGGGCCAGCGGAGCTCCGTACCGCCTGGCCAACCCCGCTCGGACCAGCGTCGACGACCTGCCGGAGCTGCTCGACGGCGTCGACTTGGTCGTGGTCCGCATCCTCGGCGGACGCCGGGCGTGGGAGGAAGGCTTGGACGCGCTGCTGGCCGGGCCGCGGCCGGTCGTCGTACTCGGGGGCGAGATCGCGCCGGACGCGGACCTGATGCAGCTGTCCAGCGTGCCGGCGGGCGTTGCGGCGGAGGCCCACGGGTACCTCGCCCAGGGCGGCGCGGCGAACTTGGAGCAGCTCCACAACTTCCTGAGCGACACGGTCCTGCTCACCGGCCTCGGCTTCGCGCCTCCCGTCGACACCCCGACCTGGGGTGTCCTCGAGCGCCAACCGCGGACCGCAACCGATCCCACGCCGACCCCGGTGGGAGAAGGTCCTGCCGCAGAGACCACAACGAGGTACGGAACCTCAGCAGACGTTCGGAGACGTACTGGTCCGTGCATCGGTGTCCTGTACTACCGAGCGCACCACGTCGCCGGGAACACCTCGTTCGTCGAGGCGTTGTGTGACGCGATCGAGGACGCAGGCGGCCAGGCGCTCCCGGTGTTCTGCGCCTCGCTCCGAGCGGCGCCGGCCGAGCTGCTGCGCACGCTGGAGCGCGCCGACGCCCTGGTCGTGACCGTGCTCGCGGCCGGCGGCACGAAGCCCGCCACCGTCAGCGCCGGCGGCGACGACGACGCCTGGGACGTGGGCGCGCTCGCCGCGCTCGACGTCCCGATCCTGCAGGGTCTGTGCCTGACCAGCAGCCGCGAGACCTGGGCGGCGAACGACGACGGCCTGAGCCCGCTGGACAACGCGACCCAGGTCGCGATCCCGGAGTTCGACGGCCGGATCATCACGGTCCCGTTCTCGTTCAAAGAGATCGACGCCGACGGGCTGACCGTCTACGTCGCCGACCCCGAGCGGGCCGCCCGGGTGGCCGGCATCGCGGTGAAGCACGGTGCGCTGCGGCACATCCCGGCCGCCGAGAAACGCATCGCGCTGATGCTCTCCGCCTACCCCACGAAGCACGCCCGGGTGGGCAACGCGGTCGGCCTGGACACGCCGAAGTCCGCGGTGAAGCTGCTGCAGGCCTTGGCGGACGCCGGGTACTTCCTCGGAGACGGCCTCCCGGGCGTGGAGGCGCAGGACGGCGACGCGCTGATCCACGCGCTGATCAAGGCCGGCGGGCACGACACCGCCTGGCTCACCGAGGAGCAGCTCGCGTCGAACCCGGTCCGGATCCCGGCCGCGACCTACCGCGCGTACTTCGAGTCCCTCGACGAAGATCTGCAGCGGAAGATGCTCGAGCACTGGGGCGAGCCGCCGGGTGAGCTCTACGTCCACGACGGCGACATCGTGCTGGCCGCCCTGCGCGCCGGGAACGTCGTCGTGATGATCCAGCCGCCGCGTGGTTTCGGCGAGAACCCGGTCGCGATCTACCACGACCCGGACCTCCCGCCGAGCCATCACTACCTGGCCGCCTACCGTTGGCTGGCCGCCGAGTTCGGCGCAGATGCCGTCGTCCACCTGGGCAAACACGGCAACCTGGAGTGGCTGCCCGGCAAGACCGTCGGAATGTCCGCCGCCGACGGTTCCGACGCCGCGCTCGGTGATCTGCCGCTGATCTACCCGTTCCTAGTCAATGACCCGGGCGAGGGCACGCAGGCCAAGCGGCGCACGCACGCCACGCTGGTCGATCACCTGGTGCCCCCGATGGCCCGCGCCGAAAGCTACGGCGACATCGCCCGGCTGGAGCAGCTGCTCGACGAGCACGCGAACATCGCGGCGCTCGACCCGGCCAAGCTGCCCGCGATCCGCGCCCAGATCTGGACGCTGATCCAGGCCGCGCGTCTCGACCACGACCTGGGCCTCGGCGACCGCCCGCACGACGCGGAGTTCGACGATTTCATCCTGCACGTCGACGGGTGGCTGTGCGAGGTCAAGGACGTGCAGATCCGGGACGGGCTGCACGTGCTGGGGCTCGCGCCGGAGGGCGAGGCGCGGGTCAACCTGGTGCTCGCGATGCTCCGCGCCCGGCAGATGTGGGCGGGTCAGGTGGCGGCCCTGCCGGGTCTCCGTGAGGCGCTCGGCCTCTCCGAGGCCGGCGACGAGGCTCGCGTCGACGTCGACGCGATCGACGCGATCGCACGCTCCCTGGTCGCGGAGATGGACGTGCGCGGCTGGGATCCCGCCGTCGCAGCCGAGGTCACTGCGTCAATTCTGGACGCGACGCCGAGCGCCGCCGCAGACGCGGACCGGGCGCTCGTCACGCGGGTGCTGGAGTTCGCGGCGAACGAGGTGGTGCCGCGGCTGAGCAAGACCACCGACGAGCTGGACCACGTGCTGCACGCCCTGGACGGCGGTTACGTCCCGGCGGGCCCGTCCGGCTCACCGCTGCGCGGTCTGATCAACACGCTGCCGACCGGCCGCAACTTCTACTCGGTCGACCCGAAGGCGGTGCCCAGCCGGCTGGCCTGGGAGACCGGCTCCGCGATGGCCGACTCGCTGCTCGCCCGCTACCGGGAAGAGGTCGGCGACTGGCCGCGCTCGGTCGGGCTCTCGATCTGGGGCACCTCGGCGATGCGCACCGCCGGGGACGACATCGCCGAGGTTCTCGCGCTGCTCGGCGTCCGCCCGGTGTGGGACGAGGCCTCGCGGCGGGTGAACGGACTCGAGGTCATTCCGGCGAGCGAACTCCAAAGGCCCCGCGTCGACGTCACGATCCGGATCAGCGGCTTCTTCCGGGACGCGTTCCCGCATGTCGTCGCGATGCTGGACGACGCCGTGCAGCTGGTCGCGGCGCTCGACGAGCCGGACAACTACGTCCGGGAGCACGTCCGCGCGGACCTGGCCGACCACGGCGACGAGCGGCGCGCGACCATGCGCCTGTTCGGCTCGAAGCCGGGCGCCTACGGTGCCGGGCTGCTGCAGGCGATCGACAGCCGCACCTGGCGCGACGACAAGGACCTGGCCGAGGTCTACGCGGTCTGGGGCGGGTTCGCGTACGGGCGCGGCCTGGACGGCGTCCCGGCCCGGCCGGACATGGAGAGCGCGTACAAGCGGATAAACGTCGCCGCGAAGAACGTCGACACGGCTGAGCACGACATCGCCGACTCCGACGACTACTTCCAGTACCACGGCGGCATGATCGCGACGGTCCGCGCGCTGACCGGGCAGGCCCCGAAGGCGTACATCGGCGACAGCACCCGCCCGGACGCCGTCCGCACCCGCAGCCTGCACGAGGAGACCGCGCGGGTGTTCCGGGCCCGGGTGGTCAACCCGCGGTGGATCGAGGCGATGCGGCGGCACGGGTACAAGGGCGCGTTCGAGTTGGCGGCGACCGTCGACTACCTGTTCGGCTACGACGCCACGGCCGGCGTCGTCGCGGACTGGATGTACGAGAACCTGGCCGCGACGTACGCGCTCGACCCCGAGAACCAGAAGTTCTTCACCGAGTCGAACCCGTGGGCGCTGCACGCGATCACCGAGCGGCTGCTCGAGGCCGCGAACCGCGGGATGTGGGAGCACCCGGCGGACGAGACGCTGGCGGCGCTGCAGGAGCTGTACCTCGCCACCGAGGGTGACCTCGAGGACGAGTGAGGCTCAGCGGGCGGCGCGGTCGCTGAACCGCCGGACCGGGTCCACGACGTTCAGCAACGTGGAGCTGCACTCGGCCAGCGCGCCCTGCACTGCCCGCAGCTCCTCGGCGGACGGCCCGGCCACGTCCTCGACCGCTTTCGCCATCTCCGCGGCCGAGGACGAGAGCTGCAAGGTCGTCACGGCGAGCGCCCGCAGGATCGCGGGCGCGTCGACGAGGACGTCCGACTGAAGTACTCGTGCTAGCGCAGTCGCGTCACTACTCAGAGTATTGGCCAACTCCGTGACGGCGTCCCGCGCGACATTCATGCAGCGATAGTGCCTCGTGAGTGCTACACCGCGCGCCCCTCAAACGGTGGGCATAAGCCGCGAATCGTCGTGGTTGTCCGGGAGGTGGGAGGCCTGGTGGGCGGTCGGCGTGCCGCGAGGGAGACTGCATACGGTCGAACGGCTGACCAGCCATGACACGTCCGACGAGGGAGGCCCATGACCGAGCCGGTGGTGCTCGAACCCGCCGAGGTCTGGGCCTATTTGGTCGGCCGGGAACTGCTGCCCGCCGATGCCAGCGGTGTCGTGCGGGAGGTCGGCGACGGCAACATGAACCGGGTCTTCGTGGCGATCCCGGACGACAGCGCGATCGCCGGCCTCGCGGTCAAGCAGGCGCCGCCGTGGATCCAGAAGCTCGGGCCGTCGGCCCCGATGAGCCCCGAGCGCGCCCTGATCGAGGCTCGCGCGCTCCGTAGGTTCGCCGAGTACGCCCCCCGCCAGACGCCGCGCGTGCTGGATGTCGACCCCCCGCGGTTCGCGTTCACGATGGAGGACCTCTCCGACCTCACCGTCCTCCGCACGGCCCTGAACGACGGCGCCGGCCTGGGCCGCACGTCCGCGGAGGTGGGTGAACTCGTCGGCCGGGTCACGTTCGCGACCAGCGTCGCCGGCGCGACACCGCAGGCCCGTGCCGCGCTGCTCGCCGACTCGGTGAACCCGCTGCTCGCCGAGGTCACGCTGCAATATCTCCTCGGCGACCCGTTCACGACGGCCGAACACAATCACCACCATCCGGCGCTGAACACCGCACTCCAGAAGCTCCGCAGCGACCCCGCCGTCCGCACCGAACTCGCCACCCTGCGCGCGGACTTCGGCGGGAACGCCCAAGCCCTCGTCCACGGCGACCTGCACAGCGGCAGCGTCATGGTCGGCGTCCGCAAGGGGGAGCCGGTCGTCCGGGTGATCGACCCGGAGTTCGCGATGGTCGGCCCGATCGGTCTGGACCTCGGGCTCTACCTGGCCAACGTGGTGATCGCCGCGGTCCGCGCCTACGCCCAGGGTGACGCCGAGCGGGGCAACGACCACGTCCTGTCGATCGCCGACTGCTGGGACTCGTTCTGCGCCGCCTGGCGCGAGGGCTGGCCCGGTCGCGTCGATCCGCTGCTCGACGACGGCTGGCTGCTGCGCCACCTCCGGGGCGTCTGGCACGACACGCTCGGTTACGCGGCGGTCGAGCTGGTCCGGCGAGTGGCGGGCTACTCGCACGCGTCCGACCTCGAGACGCTGCCCGACCCCGGGCCGGCGTCGGCGGTCGTGCTCGGTCTGGGCCACAAGCTGCTCGTGGACCGCGAGATCTGCGGTAGTCGGCCGGATCCCCGCGCGCTCGCGCACCTCGTCAGTACCTCGTGGGAGGCCCAGCAGTGAGGCCCGTGCTCGACGACAGCGTCCGCCTGACCGACGAGGGGGTACGGATCCTCGACCGCCGGGTCTTCCCGGCTCGGCAGGAGTGGGTGCTCGCCCGCTCCGCGGCCGAGGTCGCGACCGCGATCCGCGAGATGGTCACGCAGAGCTCCGGTCCGTTCTACGCCGGGCTGGCCGGCCTGCGGTTGAGCGCGCGCCTGCACCGGGGTTCCTCGCTCGAGAAAGCCCTCACTGCTTTGGCGGACGACGGTCAGCTGCTCACCGTCGCCAGGCCGACCAACAACCACGTCCGGGACGCCGTCCGCGAGGTCCTCGCCGCGGTGGACGCCGCCGCCCCGACCTCGGCGGACCAGGTCGCGCAGATCGTCGAGGCCGAGGCTGCCCAGCTCGAGGCCGCCTACCGGGGCGGCAGCGCGGAGCTGGGGCGGCTCACCGCGGGCCTGCTGCCGGACGGCGCCCGGGTGCTCACCCACTGCTGGATGGACGCGTACCTGATCGGGCTGGTGCAGGAGGCTTCGCGCGCCGGGCGGCAGTACGAGTGGGTCGTCACCGAGACCCGCCCGTACCTGCAGGGCGCACGGCTCACCGCGCACACGCTCGCCGAGATGGGGCAGTCGCTGACGCTGGTCACCGACTCGACGGCGGCGTCGGTCCTGGCCGGTCAGTCGCGGCTGGGCCGACTCGACGCGCTGGTCACGGCCGCGGACCGGGTGACGATGGACGGGCACGTGATCAACAAGGTCGGGACGCTCGCCCACGCCGTGGCGGCCACCGCGTTCGACGTCCCGTTCTACGCGCTGGTGCTCGCCCCGGACCCCACCGCCGCCACCGCGTCCGACGTCGTGATCGAGGAGCGGGACGGCGCAGAGGTGCTGTCCACGCTGGGGGAGCGCACCGCGTCGCCGCTGGTCGAGCGCGGGTACTACCCGGCGTTCGACGTCACACCGCCCCGGTTCGTCCGGCGGATCGTCACCGACCGGGGCGTCTTCGAGCCGGCCCGGGTCGGCGAGTACCACGGCACCACCGAGAAGGAGCACCGTTCATGACCGCCCATCCACTCCCCACCTGGACCGCCCGGGTGGTCGTCCTCGACATCGAGGGCACCACCAGCGCCGCCGGCTTCGTGCAGGGCGACCTGTACGACTACGCCAGGCCGCGGCTCCGGCCGTGGATCGAGTCGCACGCGGACGACCCGGCGATCGCTGATGCGGTCGTGGCCATCCGCGCCGAGGGCGGGCTGGCCGAGACCGCCGACCTGGACGCCGTCCTCGCGGTGCTGCACGGCTGGATGGACAGCGACGTCAAGGCGACGCCGCTGAAGACGATCCAGGGCCAGATCTGGGCGGCCGGATTCGCCGCCGGGGAGTTGTCCTCGCACTTCTTCGACGACGTCGTCCCGCGGCTGCGGGAGTGGCACGGACGCGGAGTGCGGCTCGCGGTGTTCTCGTCCGGATCGGTGGCGAGCCAGGTCCCGTGGTTCCGGCACGCGGACGCCGGTGACCTGACGCCGATGATCGACGCGTACTTCGACACGGTCAGCGCCGGGAGCAAGCGGGAGGCCGGCTCGTACGAGAAGATCGCGTCCGCGCTCGGCGTCCCGGCAGGGGAGGCGCTGTTCCTCACCGACCTGCCCGCCGAGCTGGACGCCGCCCGTGCGGCCGGCTGGCAGGTGATCGGCGTCCGCCGGGAGGGCGAGCCGAACTACGCGGCCGACTTCGGCGACCACACGGTCGTCGACTCGTTCGCGGAGATCCACGTGGAGCCCGAGGCGGACGTGCGCGCCGAGGACGTCGCCGAGGACCGGGCATGACGGGCCCCGATTACCGCGTCGAGGCGCGCGGCGTCCTGGAAGCCGCCGGAAAGGCGCTGGCCGCGGAGTCGGCGCGGTTCGCCGGTATCGGGTGGATGCGTGGGACCTCCGGCAACCTCTCGATCGTGCTCAACCGGAACCCTCTGCGGCTCGCGGTCACCGTCAGCGGCCTCGACAAAGGTGAGCTGACCAGTGCGGACGTCGTCGTCGTGGACGAGTACGGCCGGGCGGTGGAGGAGCAACCCCGGCCCGACCTGATCCCGTCCGCCGAGGCCGAACTGCACGCGCGGGTCGCGTCGCTGTCGGGCGCGGGCGCGGTGGTGCACGTCCACGCGCTGCAGGCCGTGCTGGCCGGGCACTGGTGGCCGGACGGCATCGAGCTGCGCGACCTGGAGATGCTCAAGGGCATCGGGCGGCTCGCTCACGACGAGACCGTCGCGATCCCGGTGGTGCCGAACTCGCAGGACATGAAGGTGCTCGGGGACGACGTCGCGAAGGTCTTCGACCCCGGCGTGCCCGCGGTCGTCGTCGCTCGGCACGGCATGTACGCCTGGGGCCGGGACCTGCTCCAGGCCCGTCACCACACCGAGATCGTCGAGTTCCTGCTCCAGTTCAAGGTCGAGACCCGGTAGGCAGCAGCGCCGGGGTGGCCAGCAGGAGCAATCCGGCGACCCCGATCGCGGTGCGGGTGTCGCTGACGGAGGCGAGCAGTCCCCACAGGACGGTCGCCGCCGCGGTCAGCGCGTTCCGGGTGACCGACCAGGCCGAGAGCACCCGGGCGACGTAATCGGCGGCGGTGTGTTCCAGCCGGTACGCGGCGAGCACCGGGTTGAACACGCCGATGCTGGTGATCAGACCGAACTCGACGACCATGACGAAGACGAGCCCCGCCGTTCCCGGCCCGATGAACACCAGCGCGATCGGCCAGCACGCGCGGAGCGTGCCGGCGGTCAGCAGCACGGCCCGCTGCCCGTACCGGGCGACGAGCGGCCGGGCGAGCCGGGAGCCGATCAGCCCACCGAGGCACGGGACGCCGAACGCCAGCCCGTACTGCCAGGGCGCGAAGTCCAGCTCGGCGAGGAGTCGCACCGCCAGCAGCGGCGCGGTCGCCATGATCAGCGTGTTGACCAGCACTGTGTTGAGGAACAGCGGCCTGAGCCGAGGGTGGCCGAGCAGATAGCGCCAGCCCTCGGCGATCCCGGCGGCGCCGGGCGGGCCGGTGGCTGCGGTTCCCGATCGCGGATCGCGGCGATCCCGGTGGCGGAGAGCAGGTAGCTGACGCCGTTCAACACCACGGTGGTGAGCGGTCCGAACGCGCCGACCGACCAGCCTCCGAGCGGCGGGCCGAGCGCGGTCGCGGTCCACAGCGTCGACTCGAACCGGCTGCTGGCGGTGAGCAGGTCGGCGGGGCGGACGAGCGCTTTGAGGTAGGCGCCGCTCGCCGCCATGAACGCGATGTCCGACGCGGCTACCGCGATGGCCACGCCGACGAGGTGGCCGAACGTCAGGGCGTCGGTAGCGAACGCCAGTGGCAGCGACGCCAACGCCCCGAAGCGGACCAGGTCGGTGCCGATCATCACCGGACGCTTGCGCCGGAACTCGACCCACGGGCCGGACGGAAGCGCGATGAGCGCCCCCACGGCGGTTCCGGCGGCCGCGAGGAGCGAGATCTCCAGCGCGCTGCTGTCGAGCACGAGCAGTGCGATCAGCGGGAAGGCGTCCAGCGCGAGGTAGGTGCCTGCGGTGCTGGCCGCGTACGCCGTCCAGAGCAGGGTGAAGTTGCGTCCCATCGCCGGGGATGAGACAGCGGGTGGCGCAGCGGGAGCAAACAACCAGGCGTAGTCCGCGGTACAACCGCAGGTTGTACCGTGAGGTCCGTGCACCTGGACGCGGTACGGACGGTGGTGGCCGTCGCGGAGGCCGGCCAGTTCCGGGACGCCGCTCTCGACCTGGGCGTCACCCAGCAGGCGGTCTCCAAACGGATCGCCGCGGTCGAGACCGAACTCGGGGTACGGCTGTTCGTCCGGACTCCGCGCGGTGCGGAGTTGACGGCCGACGGGCAGGCATTCCTGCCGCACGCCCGGGAGGCGCTGGACGCGATGGCGCGCGCGATCGCGTCCGTGCGCACGGGCGGCCGGGCCCTGCGGATCGACGTCTTCGGTCGTCGGTTGGCCCCGGCGGACCTGCTGCAGGCGTTCCACCGCGCTCACCCGGACGTCGAGCTGGAGGTCGTGACGCTGCCGACCGCGGACAGGGCGGTCGAGGCCGTGCGGGCCGGTCGGGTCGACGCGGCGTTCCGAGCGGTGGCCGGTGCTCCGGACGGGCTGGTCGCCGTGCGGGTGTTGGACGAGCCACTGGAGCTGCTGACCGGACCGGACCACCCGCTCGCCGGCGCGGGCGAGCTGTCACCGACGGACTTGGCCGGCCACCGGATCTGGGTTCCCGGTCTCGTCGACGGAGCCGAGTGGACCGCGTACTACGCCGCGTTCGCCGCCGCGTTCGGGCTGACGATCGACGCGGACGGGCCGAACTTCGGCCGCGAGGACGCGCTCGACCGGGTGGGTGCGTCCGCCTCGCTGGCGACGATCGGCGGAGCGGGGCTGCGAGTGGACTGGAGCGCGCGTCCGACGTTGCGGCGGATCGTGTTGCGCCGCCCGACCCCGATCTACCCGTGGTCGCTGGTGTACCGGGCCGGCACCGTCCACCCCGGCCTCACCGCACTCCGAAAGCACCTCGGCTCTCCTCGGGTGCTCCCGGACTCGTGGACGCCGTGGCCGCCTTGACGTCGGCGAGGCGGCGGAAGACCTGGTGGGTGGGCGAACCCGGCTCGGCACAGTAGAAGATCAGCCGCTGACCGGTCTCCGGGATCTGGAGCACCTGGCACTCGAACTCCAGCTGCCCGAACAGCGGCGACACCACCGACTTGACGATCCGGCGCCGCTCCTCGACGTCGTGCGCCGCCCACATCTCCGCGAACCGGGCCGACGTGCCGAGCAGCTCAGTGACCAGCCCTTCGATACCCGGGTCGCCCGGGTACCGCGCGTAGGCGGCACGCAGGTCCGCGATCGTCGAGCGGGCGAACGCCTCCGCCGACTCCTCGTCCCAGTGCGGGTCGTCGTCCGGTCGGCGGAACATCCAGCGCACCATGTTCCGGTCGGCCTCCGGAACCAGCGAGAGGTCGCTGATGAAGTGGATCGCCAGGTCGTTCCACGCGAGCACGTCGTACTTCGCGTCGACCACGTAGGCGGGCACCTCGGACAGGCTCGCCAGCAGGTACCGAATAGCCGGGGTCAGCTCGCGCGCCGGGCGGATCACGGTCGGCGGGTTCTCGCCCGCGACCCGGAACAGGTAGTCGCGCTCGTCCCGGTTGAGCATCAGCGCGCGGGCGAGCGCGGAGAGCACCTGTCGGGACGGGTTCGGGCCGCGGCCCTGCTCCAGCCGGATGTAGTAGTCGATCGACATGCCGGCCAGCTGGGCGACCTCCTGCCGGCGCAGGCCCGGCGTGCGGCGTCGGATGCCATCGGGCAGGCCGACGCCGGCGGGCTTCAAGCGCGCCCGCCGGGCTCGCAGGAACGCGGCCACCTCGTCGCGCGAGTTCATTGCTCCAGCGTGCCGCAGGGGCCACGGCCGTGGGTGGTACCGCCGATACCAGGTTCTTCGGGTCTCTGTCGGCCGCGTCCGCCGCGGCGCAAGGTCGGGGCATGACACACATCGCTTTGATCACCGGCGCCAACAAGGGCATCGGCTACGAGACGGCCCGTCTGCTCGGTGAGCAGGGGATGACCGTGCTGCTCGGAGCCCGCGACGAAACACTGGGACAAAAGGCGGCCGAGACGCTGGGCGCGACCTTCGTCCAGCTCGACGTCACCGACGACGCGTCGATCCGGCGGGCGGCGGACTTCGTCGAGGCGGAGTACGGACGGCTCGACGTCCTGGTCAACAACGCCGGCATCATCGGCGACCTGGCCGAGGCCCGCGGGTTGCCGAGCGGCGTCACCCGGGAGGCGCTGCGCCAGGTCTTCGAGACGAACGTCTTCGGTGTGGTGGCGGTGACGAACGCGTTCCTCCCGCTGCTGCGCCGCGCGGACGCTGCCCGGATCGTGAACGTGTCCAGCGAAGTGGGGTCGGTCGCAACGGTCAGCGACCCGGAGAACCCGCTCTACCAGCTGGTCGGCATTCCGTACCCGGCGTCGAAGACGGCGCTGAACATGGTGACCGCGATGTACGCCAAGGAGCTGACGGACACCCCGATCAAGGTCAACGCGGCCAACCCCGGCTACTGCGCCACCGACCTCAACGGGCACGCCGGCTTCCGGACGCCCGAGCAGGGCGCGTCGGTGAGCGTCGCGCTGGCCACCCTGCCCGAGGACGGTCCGAGTGGTCAGCTGTGGGGTTCCCTGACGCTCGCCGGCGGGACCGACACGAACGGTGCGCTGCCCTGGTGAACCACGTTCTGCCCGCCCGATCCGCACTGCCCGCCTCGGAAACCGAGCTCCAGGCCGGAGCTCGCTGACTACTGTGGTGGAGGGGCGTCGGGACGGGGGCGCGGTCGTGGTCGAACGCAGCGTGTGGGTCAGCCACGCGGAGCACGATCACCCGTGGGCCGACGGGCTGGTCACCGCGCTGAACGCCACGGGTGTGCCCGTCGCCGGAACCACGTGGTGTGGTGGGCCGCTGCGCGCGTCTTTCACCGGTGTCGTTCTTCCGCTGCTGTCGCCCGACTACCTCAACAGCCCGGTCGCCGCCGCAGAGCTCACTCTCGCCGGGGACCTGGTCAGGAGCGGCTCGACGTGGCTCCAGCCCGTGCTGATACGTCGGGTTGTCGCTCCGCCGCTGCCCGACGGCTGCACGCCGATCGATCTGAGCAGCGTGCAACCGAGCGAGGTCGAGCAACGGCTGCGGAACGTCGTCGACCGGGTGCACGAGTTGCTGACCACGCCGCCGCAACCGCGGGCGACAGCGCGTCGTGGCGGCGTGGTCGGCCAGCTCCGGGCCACCCTGTTGGCGGCGCCCGAAGATCGGCCGCTCGCCGAGCAAGTCGCGCTGACTCTGCGGTCCGCCGGCCCGCTCGGAAGCCTCGCGTTGGTGCTCGTCGGGGACGATCGCGGAACACTGCGTGATCCGGGCCGAGTCCTGCTGATGTTGATCACCAGAGCTCTGATCAACTCCGGTGTGTTGGAGAGCCGACCGCTCCTCGCTGCGCTGCGGCGGCAACGCGGTGGCGCGCTCACCGTCCTGCCCGTCATCGGCGGCCCGGTCTCCTGGCACCAGTCGTCGATCCGTCACTTACCCCCGTTGCCACGTGGCGGGCGTCCGCTGACCAGTTGGGAGAGCCTCGACGAGGCGCTCCAGAGCGTCGCCCATGGAACTGCTCTGGCGTGCGCGGAGATCGAGCGTCGGTCGCGGGAAGCTCCACAGCCCGCCCCTCCCGAGGCCGTGCCTGATCGGCCCGTCCACCTGGTCGGCCAGGTGTTCCGGCGAAGTGGAACGCCGGAGCACACATTCGTCGAACCACCGGAGTTCCACCGGGTGACCTTGTCGCTCACCGAGCCAGGGCGAAGCGTCGTTTTCCAGGGCCCCTCCGGAATCGGCAAGACGACGCTGCTGGAACGGGCTACGGGTGCAGTCGGCTTCCACCTCGTCGACCTCGACGTCATCGCGGGCGAGGCGGTCGACGCAAGGCAGATACGGCGTATTCGCTCCGCCTCGACGCCAGTCGTGATCGACGATGCTCATCGCATCCCGGTGGAGGTGCGCGATCTCGTGGCAGCCGAGATCAAGGCCTGCGCCGACGCCGGGGGCCCTCGGAAATTAGTGCTGGTCGGCTCGTCCGGGGTTGCTACGTACTTGACGGCGAGCCGACCCGATTTGATCACTCGGCTCGACGTCTACTCCCTCGGGCGGGTCGACGACGAACGGATCCTCAGCCTGATCAGGCGAGGTGAGCAAGCACTCAACGTCTCGTTCACCCAGCGGGACGCGATCGTCCGTACCGCAGCCGGCAGCCTGCTGACCGCGCAGATGCTGTGCTGGGAGTTGGCAGCGTCCGCCGGAATCAGTGGCACGACCGCGATCCACACGTCGGTGAACACGGATATCGGGCTGGTCATCGAGCATGTGCTTCGCGTCTGCCAAGAGCGCTACGGGGCAGTCATCCGCGCGTTCGTCGCGCTGGACGGGCCGCGCAAGATCGGTTGCGCTCGACTGCTGGTGGCGTTGTCACAGACCGAGGACGGCGTGCTCCAGCTAACGGACTCGCCGTCGGCAAGGACAGTCCTCGACGCGGGTGACCGGTTCGCTCCCCACCTCTGGGTCGAGCGAGGTGCCGGACTTCTTCTTGCGGAAGACCCGCAACTGGTGTTCTACCTTCGCCGCCTGACGCTGGAGACGCTGGCGGCTATGGCTGGTAAGCGCGTCCCACAACCACGAGACCAAGTCCTGGTCTGGCACAGCGAGGCCGACGCCAGAATCTGGCGGGAACTCGCCGGCGAACTGGACGAAAACCTCGCGGTCGACGTCTGGAACGAGTCACGGATCGTGAGCGGCGATCGCTGGCGAAGTGAGTTCGCCGCCGCGCTCAGCAGGGCGACGGACGCGGTCGTGCTGGTGGGGCCGGGCTTGCTCGCGTGGCCCCAGGTGGAAGGTGGCGCGCTGCCGGGCCTACTGGCCGAGGCCGCTGACGACGGTTGTCACGTACGAGCCCTCGTGACTCGCCCTGGGCTCCCGGCGGACCATCCCTTCGTGCGCTACCTGCCGGTCGGTCCGCCGGTGAAGCCGCTGAGCATGCTCCGGCCGGCGATGCGTGGCGACGTGTGGCGACGGCTCGTCCGCGCGTTCGACTCAACCGGTCGGGCTGCGGCGACCGACGACCTAGCGCGCAGCGACGACCTACCATCGTGACGTGGGGAACGCGGATCTGACCCGCCGACACAGGAGCGCTCCGATCGATCGCGCGAGGTGGCGATGAAAGTCCAGCCACGACAGCAGCTGCTCGACATCTGGCACGGAGTCGCTCGGCACTCCTATGCGGATGGTGAGTGGCGATGGGGCTTTCGAGAGGGGCGGAACTCGGTCAGCGACGCCGAGCAGCTGCTCTGCCTGATGTATCCGGCAGCGGAGATCGCGTCGTTCAGTCTGGAACGGCCTGACCACACCTCCGACGACGTCCTCCATGCGCTGGCACGCCTCGGCAGTAGCGTCGAGATTCCCCGGACGCTGGTCTCGGCCCTGCTGGACTACATGCAGACTTACTCCCACGACGGAACACCGCTGTTTCCCGGGGGCAGCTACTTCGGGGCGGAAGATCCGGGCCGTGAGATCACCGAGGAGCAACGCGGTCTGGACGTGGTGGAGGCGTTTGCGAGCTCGATCCAGCTGTCGCTCGCCACGCTGGCGTTCGCGAAGGTGTTCCGGACCGTGATCACCCGGCGAGACCTTCTGGAGGCTGTGAACGACCTCGAGTCGCTGGCCGGGGCGCGGCTGAGCGCAGCCATGGTCGGTCTCCTGCGAAGCTTCAGCGTTCAGGTGTTCGAGTCCGGATCGCTGGCTGCCCAGTCGCTGGTCGGCATGCTCAACCAGGCGAACGAGCCGGAAGGACGCGTCACCGAGGCGCTGCGGGAATCGCTCGGTGAGGTTCGGGCCGGCCTACGAGATCTCTCGGTGGGGTCCGGTCACAGCGGGGTGGACCTCGACGATCCGACGCTTCTGTTCGAGTGCGGGTGGTCGTGGGGAATCGTCCGGGAGGCTCCTCGGATCGACACATCCGAACCGATCGGTTTTCAGCCGGAAGGGTTGGCGCCGAACACGCCCTACCTCTACTTCACGGTGAGCGCGCTGGAGAGCATCCGTGATCTCAGCTCGGAGCGCACTCGGTTGCTTGGTCTTCTCAACGAAGAGCAACAGCGGTTCGCCAACGCGCTCCAACTGCGGTGGGACCTCACCCAGCGGTACTGGGCGACGATAGCGACGTTCGGGGCGGGGCGATGGCCGATCGAAGACGTGCCGTGGCGCACCTCGGACGGTGAGGAGTCCGAGTACTTCACCCTGCTGGTCACGTCGATGGTCGCGCACAACTTCGAGCGGAGACGGGCGGGGGAGGCGGACCTCGCGCGAGTGACCCAGGTACTCGGCGAACTGGCCAGCCGCGGTCGGATCACCCGCCGAGCGCTCGCGGACGACACCGCGGTCATCCGGCTGCACGCGCCGGGGGTGGCGCTAGCCCTCCCGGGCAGCGAGAAGCTCGGGTCGTCACGGCTCACCTGGGTGGTGACTGACTATGCGGTGGTATTGCTGGGCCACCTGGCCCATCTCGCGCGCCAGTCCCGCAGCACTGAGCTGCGCGGTGAGATGCTGGAGTTGATCGACAGCACCTGGGAGCACCTGCATCAGCGCCGGATGACCAAGGCCGGTGGTGGGTCGCTCTGGGACGATCCGAGCGCGATCTTTCCAGGACTTCCGCCGCCGGTGAGCGAGAAGCCATCCTGGTACTACACCCAACGCGTCGTGAAGGCGCTGGTTCAACTGGCCCGCCTAGCCGCGAGCTCTCCGCTGCGAAGTGAGCGCTTGACCCAGTACGCGATGGACTTGTTGCTCGAGGCCGAGCACGCCTTCGACCAGGAGCTTCTGAACGGGTCGATGGAGGCCGGACCGTCGATGCAGTACAGCATGCGGCAAGTCCGCGCACGACTCCGCCGCGCGCGAAAGATCGTGCCGGAGCGTCCGGGCTCGGCGTCCGCGCTGGCCTTAGCGGTGCTGCGTGACCTGGATCTTCTCGTCGCAGCTCGGCAAGACGCAGGGATTGGGTAGTCGTGTTGGTGTTCGCAGCGTCCGACAAAGGAGGCACCGGCCGATCGGTGACCGGTTGCAACGTCGCTCTGCGGTGCGCGCTGGGCGGCGACGACGTCAGCTACGTCGATTTCGACTTCGGGTCGCCGACGTCGGGCGCGATCTTCGGGATCAACGAGGCGGCGCGCGGCGTGACCGGTGGACTGCACTCTTACCTGGTCGACCAGGTAGCTGAGCCGGCTCGGCTGGATGTCTGGTCGAGGTCCGACCGCGACGAAGTGCGCGACCGGCCGCGCGGGGCCGGTCAGCTCGTGCTGTTCCCGGGTGACGTCGGTGGCGGCGAGTTCCCGCGCACCGACGCCGTCGTCGAGCGGTGCGTGAACCTCTTCTTACGACTGGACGAGGAGTTCGACCTCAGCGTGGTGGACTTGAGCGCCGGACGGTCGTACGCGGTCGAGATCGTGCTGGCCGCGCTTCGCGCCCCGGCGCTGGCATCGGTTCCTTGGCGGTGGCTGATCTTCCACCGGTGGACCCGCCAGCACATCATCGCCGCCGCCGGCTTCCTCTACGGCCATCGGGGCCTTCTGGACAACGCCGAAGCCTGGGGACATGACCACCACCGGCTGCAGAACAACGTCCGGTTCGTGCGGACCGCCGTGGTCGATCCGGACTCGGAACAACTGGCGGGTCTGCGCCCGGCGCAGATCGCTTGGCTTCGAACGACGAACCGGGAACTGGCCGAATTGGCCGTCAGGCACCGGCTCGGGCGCAGCTCAACGCTCGGATCGGTACCGCACGAACCGGTTCTCCAGTGGCGGGAGCAGTTGCTCCTGGATGACGACGTCTGGGCTCGTCAGGTCGCCAACCAGGCCACCGTCGAGGCGTTCGAGGACCTCGCCAAGCGTCTCACCGACGATGCGAGCTGGGAGGGTCTGTGACGGCGTCTCTCACCCCGGCGAGCGCTCCCCGTCCAGTACCGCTCTCCCACCTCTCCGTCGAGTTGGCGCACGTCTCGCTGGAGGACTTCAAGGCCGACCAGACCGTATTGGTGTCGCACTTCCAGGCGGTGCGTCCTTGGGTGGAGGCTGCGATCCAAACCTACGCGCCGGTGCGGATACGGCCGCGGATCAGCACCTGCGTGCTCGTCGACGACTACTTCAACCGGTTCGACTCGCCCGCGGACGTGTTGCCGGCCGTGCTGGACGCCGCGAGAGCGGCCGGCCTGACCGTCGACTACCTGGCGCGCACGTCCGGCTGTGTACGAGCTGATGGCCTCGAGCTGGCGGCGCTGGTCCTGGATCGACTGGTTCCCGATCCGCCACCCGGTACCGACGGGTCACGGCCACCGATGACCGAATCGGGCTGGCTCAGCAACGGCCAGCGTTCGCCCGCCGACGTCGGTCAGGCGATGTCGGCTGCGCCGCAGTGGAGCCCGCCGGTGCAGAACTCGGCGCGGCGCGACTCGGTCTTCGTTGACCACTCGATCTTCGTCGACATCGAATTATGGGAGAGCGAGGGAGAGCGTCGGATCTGGTCGCGTTCGTTCCTCGCGGCAGTCTGGCAGCTTGTCCGTCTCGGGCTGCTGCGCTATGGCGATGAAGCGGTAATGGAGCCCCGCGCCTTCGACGGTGCCTGGCCCGACGACTGGGACGTCCTGCCGCCCCTGCTGCGCCTGGATCCACACGCCGCACCGTTCTGCGCTATTCGCACGTTCTCCGTGCGCGCGAATCGGTGGCTGGAAGTGGATCATGCCGTGCGTACGATCCTCGACCAGGTGTCGATCGATGAACGTGTTCTCGCGCTCGCCCTCGCTGGTAGCGCACGCCTCGCTGGCGAGGCGCTGTGGCTACCCGAGCGAATCGTCGACTGGGTCTCGTATGCCCATATCGGCTACGTCGATGGACCGGCGTGACATCCGGGCGCGCGGGGCGCCGCTCCTGATCGGCGAGGTCCGTACTGGTCTGTTGCAACACTCCACTCCGGTCTCGGCGGCCGACGCGACAACGCTGCTCGGGCTTCGCCGCGGGGAGGTGCCTCGGGTGCGAGCGGACACGGCGCCGAGCCGGATCGTCTCTGCACCGGGACTGATCGGCGTCGATTGTTGGATCACCTCCGGCCCGCAGACCAATCATCGGTTGGTGGGCACCGTGGTGGCGACCGCCACGCTCGTGGGAGGCCAGCTGTTACAGACGTCCTCGTCGGGCGCGATCACCGGAGGCCGCGGCCCACGGCGAGAAGTGTGGGCCCATTACCTGTTCCATCCCGGCCGGTTGGAGATCGTCGGCGGGGACCCGCACGGCTCGCAGCTCGCCGACGCGTTCGTGAACGCCGCCAATGGCGGACCCGACCTCGGTTCGATCGCCGACAACCTGATGAGTTCGGTGCAGCGCGCCTCGTTGCTCGATCGGCGGCCGTTCCTACGGGCGAGCCGAACGCAGCTGCGATGGGTGCTCGACCCGACGATCGACGCGTCGGAGAGCGTGGTCGCCTCCGCGCCCCGGCCGCACGCCGTCGCGCTGCAGGTGCGCTCCGAACGGGTGAGCGCAGCGGAGATCGCCGACCTGATGGAAGACCTCGCGATGCGGAACTGGCTTCTCGCTGCGGCTGAGGACCTGGCCGCTCGAGCGGCGACCGCCGACCGAACGGTCCGCACCCGAGAGCACCTACGTGCACTCTGGGGGCCGAGGGATCACCTCACGGACGCCGCCGGGGTGCTCTGGGCATCGGTTGACGAGCGTCTCGGGCTCACCCGGCGTTGGGTGCGGAGCACGGCGGCCAGCCGGCCGGTGCGCCCGACGAGGAAACTCCCGGTCCGGGAACCGTCGCCGAACGGGGGCGGCATCTTCATCAGTTACCACAGCGCGGACGCGGGCTACCTCGCTCGTCTGCTGGCCGTCCGGCTGCGGGAGACGATGCCGGGTCGCACGATCTTCCTCGACGTCAACGAGATTCCGCATGGTGCCGACGTCGAGCAAGCCATCGACACGGCGCTCGCCCGGACCAGCACCATGGTGGTGCTGGTCGGTCAGGCCTGGTCGGCGGGGCCTCTCGGCGAAGGACTCGGCTGGCTCACGACGAGTCTCGTGAGAGACGAGATCGCGGGTGCGTTCGCGCGAGGCATCAAGGTCGTGCCGGTGACGCTCGACGAGGCCAAGCTGCCGCGCCCCCACGAACTCCCGGAAGAGTTGGCCGCCTTCGGGCGCATCAACCCGATTCCGGTGCATTACCGGTCTCTGGATTCCGACCTATCCACTATCGTCGCCGCGATGGAGTGAAGTCCCGGCGAGGTTTTGCCCGTTCTGGGGTAGCGCATCGAGCTCGAGGAGCAGATCGCTGGCTAGCGCCGCTGCCGCCACTGGGTGCTTGCGGACCAGCGTCCGGGCACGGCGGAGGGTGGCGCGGATGCGCTGGACCCGAGCCCGGCTCGCCGCCGGGTCGGCCCGCGGTCCGACGAGCAATTCCTGGTCGAACAGGTGCTCCGCCTCGGCGAGCAGATCCATCGCGAGGTCGGCGGCCGGTTCGCTGCGCAGCGGCGCGTCTTCGATGACGGAGGCCAGCAGCACGAGTCCTTCGCTGACTCGGTTGGTATGCGACCACGACACGCGGTCGGTCAGCGTGAGATTCGGGAAGACCACGCCGGGCTGATCCCACAGACCGCAGCCCGGTCCGTCGGCGAGCCTACGGTCGGCCAGATGGCGCCAGACCTCCTCCACCAGGGTCAGAGCGTCCCCGCGCAGTTCGAGCGTTCGGGCCTGGGCAGCGACCGTGACGGCGCCTTTCAGGAGCAGCATCGCGAAGTCGGCCGCCTGCCACACCAGCCGAGGCCCGCCACCCTCCTCTGCGCCCTCCAGCGCTATCGAGACCCCTGGTGAGTGCACCACGGTCGCTCGATCGTCGCGGGCCGGTCGACGGGTGACCCGCGCCCGACTGGCGAGTTCGACGAGGATCTGGTGCACGCGACGCAGGTCAGTGTTCGTCCCACTGCGGCGCTGCAGATCTTGAACGACGACGGAGGTCAACAAGAGGGAGTAATAGTCGGATTCGGTTCCGTCGGTGGTTCGCCAGGGGAGGTCTTCAAGCGGCCAGCGCGCAGCATCTGATGGGTCGAAGCCGGCTATCGTCGCCCAGTATTGACGGGTCAGGTCCCACCGGATCTGCAGCGCCGCGGCAAGCCGCTGCTGCTCCTCGTTGAGCAGCCGAAGCGCACGGGTTCGCTCCGAGAACAGATCGGCGGCGCCGGCGAGGGCCTGGATCGTGAAGTAGAGCGACGGGCGGCTCACCGCGGTACCGGCCCGTTGAAGGCCGACGTCCTCGTAGGTCTGGATCTCCGGGGCATCCTCGACGATGCCCCACGACCAGCCGCACTCGAACAGAAGGTTGGGGTTGTCGAGGTCCACCTGACCGGAGCCGATGTACAAGTCTCGGAGCCCGGCCCGAACGTCGGTCAGCGAGGACTGGAGCTGGTCCACCACGCGGCTCTCCGGGGCGCCGGCTCGGCTGAGCGTGCCGAGCAGGGTCCGCCAGGGCTGCGACCCGACCTTGAAAGTGTTGACCGCGAAGCTCCGGAGTAGGCCCACCATCGCGGCGGACAGCCGTTGGCTCGCCAGCTGCTCCAACGCATCGACCTCGGCGTGCAGTGCTGGACGCGTCAGCCGAGCCCGGAACACCCGGACGAACCCCAGCGTGACGAGGCTCAACGTCATCGAGATCGAGAACGACACCACGACATGGAGTTCTCGCTGCTCCGAGGTGACCTTTCCACCTCCGCCGCCTAGGAAGTAACTATCGCCCGAGAAGTCCGGGGTGCCTGAGTCATCGACGTAGGTACGCATGTACTCGGTCAGGATCCGCACGAGCCGCTTGGGGATCTCGATGTGATCGCCCAGGAGGCGCAGCGCGTCGAGCACATCCGGCTCGATGTCGTCCGGGCTGTCCAGTTGGAAGGCCCGGATGGCGGACGCGGGATACAGCAGGCAGAGGATCTGTTCGGCGTCGCTGATCGAGTCGCGACCGTGAGGTCCGCCCCACTGCCACTCGCTGTCGCCAATGGACTGCTCCACCGTCGCGCGCCAAATATCCAGGAGTTGCTGCCGCGGCTGTACGCGCATCTGTGTCGACCGCCTCCAGGCGTGAGCCCCGGAAGGATCGTCTCATGCGTCAGGCAGCGGGGTGAGCATCGTCCGTAGTTCGTCGGACGTCTCGTGGATTGACTGCGCGAGACGCCCGGAGGCCCCCGCAGCGAGCCATCTCTCCACGCCCCCTTTGAAGACGGTGACGCCGACCTCGGCCGCGAGGGTGGCGGCGGGTTCGTCGAGGCCACGGTTCCGTAGGGCTCCGGCGCTCGCGGCGGCGAGTGCGGCGAGCTTCAGCAACTCGCGCTCGTGCAGGCCGGCGTTCGCAGCGATCGCGGCGGCACGCCGGCCCGCGAACTCGCGACGCTCTTCGAGCAGGACTGCAGCCGCCGCGGAGCACTTCGGCTGGATCGGCGGCTTCTTCGGCTTGGACGTGCCGGCCTCCAGTGCGCTCACCCGGGAGCGTCTCGGCTGGACGCCGACCGGCCCCCGACGCTGCTCGACGATCTGGACGCCGGCTACTACACCCGCTGAGCGCGGGAGCGTTGTGCGGAACGGCGACCTATGGCCTGCCGTTTCGCACAACGCTCCTCAGAGGCCGAGCGCGGGGGCGGCCACGTCGGTGAGGACCGCGGGGCCGGGGGCGGTGCCGCCGTGCAGGGTGTGGGTGATCAGCTTCCGGGCGGCGCGCAGGGCACGGCGCGCCGCCTGCACCCGCTCGGCCTCGGGCAGCGTCTCGATGTCGGCGACCTTCGCGAAGCCGATCACCCGGCGGGCCACCTCGGCCCCCGCGTACGTGACCGCATCGGTCCACGCCTGGCGCAGGACGGCCTCCAGTACGGCGTCTTCGTAGACGCGGGGGTCCTGCCGGGACGGCCAGCGGTGCCGGTACGTGGCCTCGAACGCGTCCCAGGTGACGCGGCCGAGGTCGAGCAGCGCCGCGGCCCGCGCGTTCTGGCCCTGTGCGGTGGCCCGGGCAGCCGCGAGCACGTAGTTGCCCCAGAGCATGCCCAGGTCGAAGCCGAGCGGTCCGTAGAAGCCGAACTCCGAGTCGAAGGCGCGCACGGACGGTTCGGCACCGAAGCGCACGAACACCGACCCGGTGTGCAGGTCACCGTGGAGCAGCGACTCCGCCCGCGTCATGAACGCGAGCTTCGCCAGCCCGGCCGCGTGCCGGACGTCCGGATCGCCGGCCAGCTCGGCGACGTCCGCGACGTTGTCCGGGTGGACCACGTTGTGCGCGTGGTCGACGAACGGCTCGGTGAGCACCAGGTCTTCGGTGATCTCGCAGAGCTCCGGGTTGATCGCGGTGGCCACGCCCCGCTTGTGCGCCGCCGATCCGAGCCCGAGCACGGACGTGCCGAAGCCGACGTTCGCGATGTACTCGCCGAGCGCGGTGGCCGCGTGCACGTCGTCCGCGGACGCTTCCGTCCGCTCATTCAGCACCGTGCGCCAGACCCGGTGGTCGGACAGGTCCTCCAGCGCCAGCACGTACCGGCTCTGGTCGTAGAACAGCAGCGCCGGCACGTGCGCCGCGTCGATGGCCTGGTGGGCGGCGAGCACGTTCGCCTCCCGGGACGAGCGCTCCCGCGTCATCGGCCAGCTCGGGTCGGTGCGGACGTACGGCAGCGACTGCTTCAGCACGAGGGCGCGAGCATCGGCGTCCCGGACGACGAACACCAGGTTGAGGTTGCCGTCGCCGACCTCCCGCACCTCGGTGATCGTCCCGAGCCTCGACGCCAGCTCCGGCACCGAGGCGATGTAGGCGGGCACGGACTCGACGTCCAACAGATCCGTCATGAGCACCTCAGGTGGGCTGGCCGGGGAGCGTCGCCCGGCGGGTGGACAGCGTGTAGCTGAACAGGAGCGCGACCAGCAGCACCGCGCCCTTCGCGACGTCCTGCACGTAGTACGGCAGGCCCTTCATGCTGAAGCCGACGACCATCACGGTCACCAGCACCGCGCCGAGCACCGTGCCCCAGGCGTTCGGGACGTTCCGGCCGAGCACCGACGTGCCGACCAGCGCGACCGCGACGGCGTCCAGCAGCAGCGAGTTCCCCGCGGACACGTCGCCCTGGCCGATCCGGGCGGCGAGCAGCAGTCCTGCGACCGAGGCCAGCACACCCGACGCGACGTAGGCGGCGCTGCGGTAGAGCCCGACCCGGACGCCGGCCAGTCGGGAGGCCTCGGGGTTGGCTCCGACCGCGTAGAGCAGGCGGCCCCAGCGCGTCCGCTCCAGCAGGAACCAGACCAGCACCGACATGACGATCAGCAGGATCGCCGGGAACGGCACCGGGCCGATCTTGCCCTGGGCCAGGTAGAGGAAGCCGTCGGTGAACCGTCCCGGGGCGGTCGAACCGTCCTCCAGCGTCATCCGGGACGAGATCGAGCGGCCGTCGACCAGTACGAGCTTGAGGCCCATGACCGCGAACATCGTGGTCAGCGTCGCCAGCAGGTCGGGGATCCGCGCCCAGACGATCAAGCAGGCGTTGAGCAGTCCGATCAGCCCACCGGCGATCAGCACGACGACGATCGCGACGCCGCCGACCTGGTTCCCGATCACCATCGTCCAGGCCGCGAGCGAGACCGCGAACCCGGCGGTGCTGCCGACCGACAGGTCCAGGCCGCCCACCGTCATCGCGATCGTGACGCCGAGCCCGGCGATGCCGACCGGGGCGGCGTAGACCAGCAACCCCCAGAGGTTGGACGACGTCCGGAAGTTCGGCTCGCTGAGCAGGAAGTACGCGATCAGCACGACGGTCACCGCGACGAAGCCGTAGCGGACGATCGCCTCGCGGATCGGGACGGAGACCGGCACCGTCGTGACGGGAAGGGAATCGGTGGTCACCTTGCGACCTCTCCGGAGAAGGCCCGCACGACGTCGTCGCGGCTGACCTGTGACACAGGGGAGTCGAGGGTCAACTGGCCCTCGACCAGGACGAGAACCCGGTCGGCGATCTCGAGCACTTCGTCGACGTCGGCGGAGAGCACGACGACCGCGCCGCCGGTCTCGGCGACCGCGCGGACCTGCTCGCCGATGTCCCGGCGGGCACCGAGGTCGACGCCGCGGAACGGCTCGTCGAGCAGGAGCAGCCGGGCCGGTTCGACCAGCCACCGGCCGACGACGACCTTCTGCTGGTTGCCGCCGGACAGCTCGTTCAGCTCGGTGCCGGGACCACGGGCGACAACGCCGAGCCGCTCGATCACGGTGTGGGCACGGTCGCGCTCCCGGCGGCCGTCGAGCGCGCCCAGCCGGCTGGAGACCTTGGTGATGAACGGCAGGCTCAGCGTCCGCTGGATCGACCAGCCGGGCAGCAGCGCCTGGTCGGCGCGGTCCTCGGGCACCAGGAAGACGCCGCTCCGGATCGCCTCGGCCGGAGAGCGCGGTGCCCGCTCCAGGTCCGTGAACTCGGCCGTCCCGGCGGACCAGTGCGCCGACCCGAACAGGCCGTGCGCGAGTTCGGACTTGCCCGCCCCGATCAGCCCGACGATGCCGGTGACCTCCCCGCCGTTCAGATCGAGGTCGATCGCCGGGGCTTCGGCCAGCAACCGCACGTCCCGCAGCCGTACCACCGCACTACCGGCGGCGGCGCGCGGCTCGACGTCCGCCTCGGCTGTTCGGACCCGGGCCGGGCCGTCGGGCGCCGGAACGTCGGAACCCAGCACCGCCGTGCGGAGGCCCTCGGCGCTCGCGCCGAGCATCGCCGGCAGGATCACCGGCCAGCTCAACGGCTTCGCGACGTCGGCCGTGACCCGCCCGTCCCGCAGCACGACCGCCCGGTCGGCGATCGCGTCGACCTCACCGAGGCGGTGCGAGACCAGCACCACTGCGAGTGAATCCGCGCGTAGTTGCCGGACGACGCCGAACAGCCGCTCGGCCTCCGCGGAGGAGAGCGCCGACGTCGGCTCGTCGAGGATCAGCAGCCGGGGGCGTTGCAGCAGCGTGCGGGCGACGACCAGCAGCTGGGCGTCCGAGATTCCCAGCGTCGCGACGTCGCGGCGGAGGACGGCGTCCGACCAGCCGAGGTCCAGCACCTCGACCGCGCGCCGGGCGGTGGTGAGGATCTCCCGGCGGCGTACCAGCCAGGACGTGGTGGCGCCGGCGAGCTCGTCGAACGCGAGGTTCTCCGCGACGGTCAGGCCCGGCACGATGCCCTCGCGCACGCGCTGGTGCACGGTGGCGATCCCGCGGGCGCGTGCCTCGGTCGGCGAGCCCAGCCGGACCGGTTCGCCGTCGATCAGGACCTCGCCGGTGTAGTCGGGGTGCGCGCCCGACAGGATCTTGATCAGCGTCGACTTGCCGGCGCCGTTGGCGCCGAGCAGTGCGACGACCTCACCGCCGGTGATCTCCAGGTCGACGCCGCGCAGGACGACGTTCGGACCGAACGACTTGCCGACGCCCCGCACCGAGACCGTGGTGGTTTCGGTGCGGGGCGTCGTTGGCAACGGCGAGTTCATCGGTGCTTTCTGGGTTAAGCGGCGTTCGGGAGCCAGTCTGCCACCGAGATCTTGTCGAGCTTCAGCTCCGGCTGCGCCTTCACGACGTCGCCGACCGTGGTGATCTTCTTCTCCGTGAGCAGCTCCTGGGTGATCAGCACACCGGGGAACTGCACCGCCGACTCGTTGAACTGGCCAGCGAGCTTCAATGCGATCGTGCGGACGACCGCGGCGCCGATCTGGCCCGGGTCGGTCGCGGCGGTGGCCACCCACGGGCTGCCACTCGCGGTCATCACTTCGAGGTCGGCGTTCGAGATGTCGATGCCGTAGACCTTGACCTTGTCCTGCAGGTTGTTCTGCCGAACAGCCTGGACGACGCCCTTCGTGATCTCGTCGTACGGCGCGAAGATCGCCTTGACGTCGGGGTGCTGCTTGAGCGCCGCGTCGACCAGCGGGATGTTGTCGGTCGCCGTGGACTCGGTGACCTTGCCGGTGAAGAACGCCTGCTGGAGCTTGTTGTCGGCGACGATCTTCTTCCAGACCGCGCCGCGCCGGTCGAGCGGGGCGAATCCGGTGGCCGAAACCAGGCCGACCTTCTGGCCCTGGCCGATGTCCTTGATCATCTGGTCGAGGACGGCCTGGGCGAGGCTCTCGTCGGACTGGCTGGTGTTGATGTAGCCGGTGACGTCGGCGGGCAGCGCGACGTCGTAGACGATCGTCGGGATGCCCGCGGCGACGGCCTTCTTCACCAGCGGGGCGATCGTGTCGGTCTGGCCGTGGTCGACGATGATCGCCGCCGGCTTCGAGTCGATCGCCTGCTGGAGGTCGGACGCCTGCTTGGCGTTGTCGTTGCGGGCGTCGGTGACGGTCAACTTGATGTTGGCGGCCGCGGCCTGCTTCTGTGCGCCCTGACCCCACGCCTCGAAGTAGTCACCGGCGCCGCTCTGCCGGACGAGAGCTACCGTGACGGGGTCACCGTTGAACGGGCTCGGGAGGGGAGCGCTGGCCGTCGGGCCGTTGGACGGCGAGGACGAGGCGTCACTCTCCGTTGAGTCGCCCTGAGAGCAGGAAGCGACGGCGAGCAGCGCGGCAACCGCACTGGTCGCGAACAGCATGGTCCGGCGGGAATGCCGGACAGGGGTCGTGGTTGGCACGATAAAGAGCATGAACGTTGGGTGGGATCATCTCCTAGTTGGGAGGTAGGAATCCCAGCATGCGGACTGATTCGCGCCGAGTAACCCGGAGGTTGTCATGACATTACTGACTGTTTGGGCAGAGGACGCCCCGGGCGAGCCGGAGCTGCGGACCGAGGAGCCGACGGAGATCGCGGCGGTCCTCAAGGAGCACGGCGTCCGTTACGAACAGTGGCCGATCCGTTACCTGCCGGACGAGTCGACGAACAAGGAGGTCCTGGAGGCCTACCGGGACCGGATCGACGCGGTGCGCGCCTCCGAGGGTTACGTCATGGTCGACGTCGTCCAGATGCGGCCGAGCGACGACCCGTCGTGGCCCGAGCTGGTGCGGGCCTCGCGGGAGAAGTTCCTCGACGAGCACACGCACGACGACGACGAGGACCGGTTCTTCGCGTCCGGCTCGGGCGTGTTCTACCTGCACGTCGGCGGCAAGGTGCACGCCGTGTTCTGCGAGGCGGGTGACCTGCTCTCGGTGCCGGGTGGCACGACGCACTGGTTCGACATGGGGACGTCGCCCGAGTACAAGGCGGTCCGGTTCTTCCACGACGAGGACGGCTGGATCGGCAACTTCACCGGCAGCGGCATCTCTCGTAACTTTCCGACGTTCGACCAGCTCGCCGCGGCCCGTTAGGACCGCCGTGTGAACCCGGAGCCCGCCGAGGGCGAGGCTGGCGTCCGCGCGCGAGGCCGCCTCGACCTTGCTGTGGTCTCAAGGCCTTGCGCGCGGCCGTCAGGCTCGCCCCTCGGCGGGCCGTGCACCTAGCTGTAGCCGCTGGGTTCGGGATGGGCGCCTTTCAGCAGGTGGTCGCCGACCTCGACGGCCTTGTAGGACACCGGGTCGTGCAAGGTCAGCGTCCGGACGTCACGCCAGAACCGGTCGAGCCCCTGCCCGGTCTTCGTCGCGCGGGCCCCGGTCAGCTCGTAGACGCCCTGGGTGGCGTCGAGCGCCGCCTGCGTCGTGACGACCTTCGCGGCAGACAGCTCCACCGACACCTCGCCGCGCTCCTCGTGCGTCAGCTCCCAGCCCCGAGAGGCCGCGGCGACCCACGCCCGGCCCGCCCGGTCGGTCAGCGCTCGGGCGGCGCGCACCTGGGACGCGAGCTCGCCATACCGGGCCCGGACCAGCGGGTCGTCGTCGGCGGCCGAGACTCCGGACGTCGCCCACGGGCGGGACTTCGTCCGCGTGTACTCCGCTCCGGTCGAGAGCGCACCCTCCGCCGTCGCGACCGCGAGCAGCGCCAGCAGCACCTGGAACCCGATCGCCGAGAGGCTCGGGTAGGCAGGCGCGCTCGGGTCGGTCTGCTCGCCGGGACCGAGGATGTCCTCCTCGGCGAGGAACGCCCCGTCGAACGTGATCGAGCCCGAGGCCGACATGCGCTGGCCGAGCGAGTCCCAGTCGCCGCCGTGCACGACGCCGTCGGTGTGCGTGGGTAGCGCGAAACCGTACTTCTGCCCGCTGGTGGTGACCGTCCCGGAGGCGATCACCCGGTCGGACACCTCCGCGCCGGTCGCGAAGAACTTCTTGCCGTGCACCCGGTAGCCGCCCTCGGTGGGCACCAGTTCCAGTCCGGCGTCCCGGGGGTTGCCTGCGCCGCCCCAGAGCCAGTGGTTCGCCGCGGTCCCGGCGTCCAGACGCTCGACGACGTCCGGCCGCCGGTGCAGTCGGGTCCGCCAGCTGTGCAGGTAGTGGTAGCCGAGCACGTGCCCGATCGAGGTGTCGACCCGGGCGATCCGCGAGACGACGTCGAACGCGGTGAGCCAGCTGCCGCCGTGGCCGCCGCTGCTGGTCGGAACGAGTAACGGGAGGAGGCCCGCGCTGCGCAGCAGCTCCACCTCCGCGTGCGGTGCGGCGCCTACCCGGTCACGGTCGACGACATCGGTCGCGAGACGCGCGGCGACCTCGTCCGCGACCGCTGTCCAGCGCTCGTGGTCGGCCTCCCTCGGTGCGTCGGTAGACGAGTCGGGTAGCAAGGCCGGTGGGGCGGTGGTGCGGTCGGTCATGGCCGCAGTATCACTCATCCTCACCTGATCACCGCAGGTGGGAGTAGCTGTCCGGATCGGCGTCCAGGTACTCGGCGAACGAGCGGGCCGGATGTCCGGCGACCCGGCTCACCGTGTCGCTGACCGCGCTGAGCGATCCGTCCGCGATCGCCTGGTAGGACGTCACCCACCCGGCGACCTCGAACTCCGGTGCCCCGTACACCGCCCGGGACGCGTACGCCTCCTCGAGCGTCTCGGGCTGGTACCGGATCGGACGGCCCACCCGCCGGCTCAGCTCGTCGGCGGCCTCCTGGAGCGTGATCGCTGCGGGTCCGGTGACGTCGTACGTCTGCCCGTCGTGGTCCGCCGGATCGCGCAGCACCGCGGCCGCGACATCCGCTACGTCGTCGGGGGCGACCGCGCTCACCCGGCCGTCGCCGCCCGGCCCGCGTAGCGCGCCGTCCGCCCCGACCAGCGCCGGCAGCATCGACGCGTAGAAACTGTCACGGAGGAACGTGAACGCGAGGCCGGTGCCCCGGATGTGCTGCTCGGTGTGCCAGTGATCGCGCCCGAACGTGAACGTGCAGTCCGGCGCGGCGCCCAGGAACGACAGGTAGACGATCCGCCGCACCCCGGCGGCCACTGCGGCGTCCACCACGGCGCGGTGCTCGGAGACCCGGTCCGCGGACTCGCGTCCGGAGACGAGGAACAACGTTCCGACGCCGTCCAGCGCGCCGCGCACCGCGAGCGCGTCGGCGTAGCCGGTGCCGATCGACACCGGGACCGCGCCCGGCAAGGAGGATCCCCTTCCGATTTCGGGTGGCAGGGCGGGGGGTGAAAGGGAAGGTGTCCGGGAGGTGCCGCGGACCAGCAGGCGCGGGGCCGCGCCGGCCTCGACCAGGCGGGTGGCGATCCGTCGTCCGATCTGGCCGGTGGCGCCGGTGACGGCGATCTCTTCGTTCACCGGATCACCTTATGTTGCGGAACAGGGTTGCTCAGGGTGCCGACTCGGCCACGCGGAATCGATTGAGGCACCACAATGGGAAGTTCGCCCCCGAGCTAAGGAGATCCGGTGGAGGACGCCCGCAAGCTCCTGGAGGAGTACGTCAGCTCCGGCAAAGTGATCCAGCTCGCCACCTTGGACCCGACCGGCGCGCCGGTCGTCTGCAATCTCTGGTTCGCCAGCGAATTCGAGCCCGACCGGATCTGGTTCATGTCGCGGCCCAACCGCGAACACTGCGCGAACTTGCGTGCGGATCCGCGGGTCGCCGGGTCGATCCTGGCGATCGAGCTGGAAGGTATCGAGCAGGACGTCCGTGGGGTGACGTTCGCCGGGGAGGCGCGCGAGTTACCGACCGTCGGCATCGACGAGCAGATCGCCGGTTACGCGGGCCGCTGGCCGGAAGCGGCGGACGCGATCGCACCGGAGGCGCTGGCGGCGGGGGCGACACCGCACCGGCTCTACGAGATCGCCGTGGCGCGGTGGGTGCTCTTCGATGAGCTGAACTACCCCACCCACCCCCGCCTGGAGATTGCGGCCCGTCCAGAACGACGCTGACAGGCGAGCGGGCCTCCTTATGACGGGCCCCTAATGTCACGGCGTTATCGGGGAACTGTCCCGCGCGCGGGCCTGACCGCGACCGGTCACGACTGGGGTTGGCGGCCCGCTCGACTGCCAGCGCCGCCCTGGACGGGCTCCAGGTTTCAAGCCCCGTTGCGCGGGCTCCAGGTTTCGAGCCCCGCTGGGCGGGTCTCCAGGTCGTGGGGCCGCTGAGGCGTCAGGCGGGGAAGGCGGCTAGGGCTGCGCGGACCTTTTCGGCATTGCCCTGGACAGGGTCTTCCAGCGACGTGCCGGCGTAGATGCCGCCGTACGCCGGGGTGTCGGGCTGGTAGCGCCGCCCCTCGGCGAGCGGTCCTGCGTCCACCGCGTCGTACCCGATCGCGTCGAGGAACGCCGTGACGGTGGCCTTGGCGTCCGTGTCGTCGCCGGCGATCGCGAGCGCCGACCGGTCCGGCGCACCGGCCGGGCGGGCGAGCGTCTGCAGGGACTTCCAGTAGATGTTGTTGAACACCTTCACCACGTGCGACGTCGGCAGATGGCGCTGGAGCAGCTCGCTGCTGGTGACCGAGGCGTCGTCGAGTTCGGGGATCTGCCCGTCGCGCTGGGGGTAGTAGTTGTTGGTGTCGATCACGGCCTTGCCGGCCAGCGGCTCAACCGGAACCGATCGGTACACGCCCAGCGGGATCGACACCACGACCAGGTCGCCGGCCTCGGCGGCGCCGCTCGGGGTGGCCGCCCGCGCCCGTGGGCCCAGTTCCTCCACCAAGTCTTTCAGCGTTTCCGGCCCGCGCGAGTTGCTGAGCACGACGTCGTGACCGGCCGCGACGGCGAGCCGGGCCACTGATCCGCCGATGAGGCCACTTCCGATAAGTCCCACAGTCGTCATAACCGGGCTAACCAGGGCCCCGATGTCCGCATTCCCGGCTCACTTTGTCCGTATGTCTTGACATGAATTGGCTCGGGGAGGAAGGTCGGAGCCGCTCCCTGGTAGGCGGAGGAGGTGGCCGTGGACGACGAAGCCCCGGCTGGGCCGGACCAACCGGCCGCGCTGGACGTACTGACGATGGGCCGGATCGGCGTCGACGTCTACCCACTCCAGGTGGGCCGCTCGTTACGCGAGGTCGAGACGTTCGGTAAGTACCTCGGCGGCAGCGCGACGAACGTTGCGGTCGCCGCCGCACGGTACGGACGCCGCAGTGCGGTGATCACCCGTACCGGCGCCGACCCGTTCGGAGAGTTCCTGCGCGACGCGCTGCGCCGGTTCGGCGTCGACGACCGGTACGTCACCGCGGTCGAGGGCATGCCGACGCCGGTGACGTTCTGCGAGATCTTTCCCCCGGACGATTTCCCGCTCTACTTCTACCGATTTCCGACCGCACCCGACCTGCAGATCCGGGCCGAGGAACTCGACCTGGACGCCATCCGCCGTGCCGCCGTGTTCTGGGTGACCGGCACCGGCCTGTCGCAGGAGCCCAGTCGGTCGGCCACGCTGGCGGCGTTGCGGGCGCGGGGGCGGGCCGGCATCACGGTCCTCGACCTCGACTACCGGCCGATGTTCTGGGCGTCCCGCGAGCTGGCCGGGCGTCGGATCGCCGAGGCGCTGCAGTACGTCAGCGTCGCGGTCGGCAACCTCGAGGAGTGCGAGACCGCGGTCGGGGTCCGTGAGCCCCGCGCGGCCGCGGCGGCGCTGCACGACCACGGGGTCGATCTCGCGGTCGTGAAGCAGGGTCCGGCCGGGGTGCTGGCCTCCGACCGCAGCCGCGAGGTCGAGGTGCCACCGGTCCCGGTCGACGTCGTCAACGGGCTCGGCGCCGGGGACGCGTTCGGCGGCGCGCTCTGCCACGGTCTGCTCGCCGGCTGGGACCTGCAGCACACGATGCGGTTCTGCAACGCCGCCGGTGCGCTGGTCGCGTCCCGGCTGGCGTGCGCCGACGCGATGCCCGACGCGGCCGAGGTCGAGCAAATCCTGGGGGCGGCGGCGAGTGACCGCCCCGTGTGACGGTCGCCCGCTACCCGACTCGGCGCAGCCAGCACTGTTGGCCGTTGACGTCCTCGACGAGCAGCCGAGCCGTCGTCAGCTCCCGGATCGTCCAGGAGTCGACGCCGAGACCGGCCCGGATCCGCAGCGTCGACCCCTCTCGCGTGTAGGCGAGCGAGAAGGTGTCGGCGGTCTCCGGTGACCGGGGCGATTCGACCTGGCGCACGCTGATCGATCCGTTCGATCCGAACGTGAACTCGCGCTGCAGAATCCCGGTGTTCTCCACCATCACCGCGAGCCCCCACGGGACCGGACAGCCGGTGAAGTCCACCGGCTGCCAGGTGTTGCCGACCAGCGTGGCTTGCGGGCCGCTCTGGTCCGGCAGGACGGCCTGAGCGGCGGCTACTTCCTGCGGTGGTTCGGGGGTCGACTCGCACCCGGCGAGGGCACCGGCCACGGCGGTGGCTAGCGCGGCGACAGCAGTGCTCCGAAGCATGCTCTGATCCCCCCGATGAATCCCGGACATTTCCCCCGTCCCGCATTATTGGTGGCCTCGGTTTCAATGCCGTCCGACGCGCCCGGGAAATAGACTGGCCGGGTGACCGAGGAGAGCGACTTCCCGAAGTCCATCGGGCGTCCGGCGACCAACGCGCTCGTCGCTGCGGGGTACACCGAGCTGAACCAACTGGTCGGCGTCCCCGCGAAGGACCTGAAGAAGCTGCACGGCATGGGCCCGAAGGCGCTCGGCATCCTGCAAGCGGCGCTGACAGAACGGGGACAGCGGCTCGGGTGAAGTGGCGACGGCGGTTTGCGGTGGTGCCGGCCGCCTACGTCGTCCTCCGGCGGGACGACGACCGGGTGCTGCTGCAGCTCCGGGAGGGCACGGGGTACCTCGACGGTCACTGGGCGATCGGTGCCGCCGGTCACGTCGAGGCCGGCGAGTCGGTGCTCGACGCCGCGTGCCGGGAGGCCGCCGAGGAGCTCGACGTCCGGGTACGGCCGGCCGATCTCCTGCCGCTCTGCGTGATGCACCGGACTCGGGGCACCCGAGCCGCGATCGACGAGCGGGTCGACTTCTTCTTCGAGTGCCGGACGTGGGACGGCGAGCCGCGGCGACGCGAGCCGGACCGGGCGGCGGAGCTGCGCTGGGTGACGCTCGACGCGCTGCCCGAGCCGGTCGTCCCGCACGAGCGGCACGTCCTGGAGCGCTGGCGCGACCAGACCCTGACGCCGGTCGTCCCGTTCGGGTTCGGCTGACCGCGCACGTACGGTGAGGCATGCCTGAAACGACGTCACCGCCCCGGCTGCGCAGCCTGGAGTTCCACAGCCCGCTCTCGCCGGAGCGCGCCCAGCGTCTGGTCGACCGGCTCGCGCGGACCGAACCGGCACGCGTGCTCGACGTCGGCAGTGGTTGGGGCGCATTGCTGCTGCGCCTGCTGGATGCCGCGCCGGGCGCGACCGGCGTCGGTATCGACCTCAACGCGGTCGATCTCGCCCGGGGGCGGGAGATCGCCGCCGTCCGTGGCCTCGCCGACCGGGTGGAGTTCGTCGAGGAGTCCGGGATCGGCACCGGCCGCGGTCCGGCGGACGTCGTCCTCTGCGTGGGTTCCGGCCATGCGTTGAGTGACGTCCCGCCGCCGGATCACCTCGCCGCCGCGTTCGCCGCGCTCCGCGGTCTGGTCGCGCCGGGCGGTCGGGTGCTGTTCGGTGAGGGGTTCTGGGAGCGAACCCCCACGTCCGCGGAGCTGGCCCGGATGTGGCCGGACGCCGCCGCGCACGACCACGTCGGCCTCGCGGACCTCGTCGACCTGGCCGTCGCCGCCGGCTTCCGCCCACTGTGGATCGAGACCGCCACCGACGACGAGTGGGAAGAGTTCGAGTCCGGCTACCAGGCCGACGTCGAGGAGTGGCTGGCCGCCAACCCCGACCATCCGGAGGCCGCGGAGCTGCGGGAGAAGGCCGACCGGCACCGCGCGACCTGGCTCCGCGGTTACCGGGGCTTTCTCAACATGGCTTACCTGACCTTGGTGCCGGTCGGCGGGCTCTAAACTGGAGCTCGGGGTGGGGGATGACGTACCCGACGGACCCGAGCCACGACGCGCTGGTCGACGAACTCCGCCGACTGCGCGCGAAGGGCCTGGTGGGGTTACGGACGCTGCGCCTGCGCGAGCTCCTCGACGCCGCCGTCGCCTGTGGACTGGCGGCTCCGGGCAGCGTGGGCCCGGCGGGCGTCGAAGCGCTGGTGCGGAAGGCCGTCGAGGAACTAGGCGGCGGACGGCTCGGTGATGCCGCCGCCTACACGTTCGGACTGCCGCCGGGCACGCGTGACTGGCCCGCCCAGGACCGGCGTCGCCGGAGCGCCGAGATCTACGGGGTGGGCGTCGACCGGTTCCGGAAGCGGTACGAACGCGTCGTCCTCGGGGAGACCGCGGACGCGGTTCTGCGGCTCGCGGCCCGGACCGCGGTGCCGGAGTCGACCGACCGACGCGAGCCGGCCGCGCACGAGCCCGACCCGAGCGAAGCCGGGACCCGCGCGCCGCCCCCGCGGCAGGTCGTCCCGCTCTCGGTCGGCTCGCGCACCGTGCCGATCACCGTGCACACCTGCTCGGTGGAGATGCTCACCGGTATCCACGTGATCGTCTCGTCCGCGAACACTTACCTGGAGTTGGCGCACACGTTCACGACCTCGCTCTCCGCGCGCCTGCGACGCGCGGCGTCGCGGAAGGGTCCGTCCGGCGAGATCCTCGACGACACGTTGGCGCGCGAGCTCGCGACGTGGATGTCCCGGCACGGGCGGAGTGGGCTGACGGTCGCACCGGGCACCGTGGTGCCGACCTCCGCCGGCGACCTGGCGCAGCGGGGCATCGTCCGGATCTACCACGCTGCGGTGGTGGCACCCCGGCCCGGCACCAACCACTACGACATCGATCCGGCGAACATCTCGCTGGCGGTCGCCAACGTGTTCCGGCTGGCGCGGGCCGAGCGCGTGGACTTCCCCGGGCTCCGCTCGGTCTGCCTTCCCCTGTTCGGCACGGGACGCGGTGGGCTGGCCGAAGACGTCAGCATCACCTGGATCCGGGCGGCGCTCACCGCCGAACTCGCCGAGGACGACAGCTGGGAGGTCCACTTCGTGGCGCGGTACCCCCGCACGGCCAGGACCATCGTCGACGGGCTGAGATCCGACGGGCAGGCGCCGTCGTAGCGCGGGCGGCCCCCTCGTCCGTCCGCGCCCGACGCCTGCGCGGTGCCCGCCGAAGCAGGGCTCCGGCGTGAGCTCTTCTCGACCGGCGGCGTGACTTCCGGGATGACCGGAGGTCGAAATGGGCTCACCCGAGAGCCAAGCCGACCGGGTGTCCGCGGCGTCGGGCGTCCTCGGGGTGGATTCCGGGTGCGATCCGGGTGGCCCGCGGAAACGACGACCGCCGCATCCAGGCCCCACGGGGGTGGGCCCGGATGCGGCGGGGCGGACCTGCCTCAGCAGTCCGATTTGTAGACGGCCTTCGCGCCGTCGCCGTCGATGTTGTCCTTGGTCAAGATCGTGAACCCGGTCTGAACCTTCGGCGTGACCTGGCCGCCGTCCAGCGCCGCCACCGCCGCGTCGAGACCGAACTTGCCGATCTCGGCGGGCTGCTGCGCGATCAGCGCCTGGACGGTCCCGGCCCGCAGCGCCGCCACCTGGTTCGGTCCCGCGTCGAAGCCGATGACCTGGACCTTTCCGGTCTTCCCGGACTGCCGGATACCGGTCGCGGTGCCCTCCGCGGAGAACAGGTTCAGCGCGAACACGCCGACGATGTCCGGGTCCTTCTGCAGCGCGGCGCTGATCAGGTTGGATGCAGTGGCCGGGTCGTTGTGCGAGTACTGGACGCCCAGGTACTCGTACTTCGAGTCGGCCTTCACCGCGTCCTCGAAGCCCTTGGCGCGCTGGTCGGTCGTCGAGATGCCGGGGTCGACCGACATGGCCAGCACCTTGCCGCCCTGCGGTGCCAGCTTCTTGATCGCGTCGAACGCGGCCTTGCCACCGCCGACGTTGTCCGACGCGATCGCCGACACCGCGACCGAGGGGTCATCGACGGTGGTGTCGACCAGCACGACCTTGATGCCGGCGGCCTTCGCCTGGTTCAGCGACGTCTGCATCGCGGTGACGTCGGTCGGCGCGACGAGCAGCGCGTCCGGCTTGGCGGAGACGACCGAGTCGACGATCGGCTTCTGCAGCGTCGGGTCGAACTTCGTCGGCCCCTGCGTTTTGACCGTGACGCCGAGCCGCTTCGCCTCCTCCTCGATCCCGCACTGCATCGAGATGTAGAACTCGTCGCCCTGGACGCCCTGGACGAACTGGATGTTGTAGTTCTTGCTGGCCTTGTCCACCGCGGCGGCGGACGACGCGGCGGAGGCGTCGTCGTTGACGGCTGCGGTGTCGTCGTCCGGCTTGGACGACGAGCAGGCGGACAGCGCGAGCGCTACGGCACAGAGGACGGCGAGGGGTGCTCGTTTCATAGCAACCTTCCCATTCCAGTTAAGGGCGGGTGGGCGGGGGGGTGCAGGGCCGGATTGGGGAGAGGGGCGGAACCTTCACCGGTTGCGAAGCAGCACTGTCCGCAGGGAGGAGCGTTTCGACCCAGCGCCGCGCGCAGCGGCCGCCCGACGACTCTGGTCGAAGTAGACGGCGGCGACGAGGACGGTGCCGACCGCGACGCCCTGCCAGAACGGCTCGACACCGATGATGACGAAGCCGGCTTGCAGGACCGCGGGGATGAACAGCCCGACGACGGTGCCGAAGATCGAGCCCTCCCCACCGAAGATCGACGTGCCACCGATGACGACGGCGGCGATCACGTTGAGGTTGGTGAGCGACTGACCGGCGATCGTGGTGGTGCCGAACTGGGCGAGGGCGAGCACCGCCGCGAAGCCGGAGAGCAGCCCGGCCAGCCCGTAGACCATGATCAGGTGGCGGTCGACCCGGACGCCCACCCGCCGGGCGGCGAGCTCGTTCGACCCCACCGCGTACGTGTACCGGCCGAAGCGCGTCCGGTGCAGGACGACCCCGCCGATCACCACCACGATGAGCGCGGTGAACGGCAGCGCGGGGATGCCGAGGATCTTGATGTAGGTGTTGAAGTCGGTCATCACCTCCGGAACCGACCGGATGTCGATGCCGTTGGTGATCACCTGGGCCAGGCCCAGCGCCACCGACAGCGAACCGAGCGTGACGATCAGCGGCGGAATCTTGGCCTTCGCCACCAGGAATCCGTTGATCAGGCCCCAGGCGAGTCCGGACACGAGCGCGGCGAGGATTCCGACCGCGGCTACCCCGTAGCCCTCGCCGCCCATCCCGTCCATCGTCTTCGCGGCGATGACCGAGGAGAACACCAGCACCGACCCGACCGAGAGGTCGATGCCGGAGGTGACGATCACGAACGTCATGCCGACCGCGATCACGGCCCAGACCGCGACGTTCTGCGAGATCAGCGAGAAATTGCTGGTGGAGAGGAAACGATCACCGCCGGCGATCGAGAAGAACACGACGATCAGCAGCAGGACGCCGAGGATCCAGACCGACTGCAGTGCACCGATCCGCTGCAGCAGCGACTGCTGCTCGTCCTCCTCGTTCCAGTCGTCGGCGGTGCCGTTGCCGACGTCCGGCTCGCCCGCTGGGGCGCCGGATCGTGCGGCGCTGCCGTCGGAGGTGGGCGGGGCGGCGACGGTCGACTCCGTCGCGTCCGCGGGCGCGCCGCCCGCGTCGGCGGCCGATGCGGCGGCACCCTCTGGCGCGCTCATCGGGTGGTCTCCAGAGCGCCGGTCATCGCGCCGACGAGCTGGTCGACGCTGGTCTCGGCGGCGTGGTAGGTCGCCACCCGGGTGCCCAGCCGGAGAACCTGGATGCGGTCGGCCACCTCGATCACCTCCGGCATCGAGTGCGAGATCAGAACAACCGCGACGCCCTTGTCCCGCACCCGCTTGATCGTGTCCAGCACGTTCCGGGTCTGGACGACGCCGAGCGCGGCGGTGGGCTCGTCGAGGAACACCAGGCGGGCCGCCCAGGTGATCGCCCGGACGATCGCGATCTGCTGGCGCTGGCCCCCGGACATCGCGCCGACCGGTGCACTCAGCGCGCGAACGGTGCCGCCGAGTTCGGCGAACCCCTTCTCGGCCTGGTCGCGCATGGACTTCTCGTCCAGGAAGCCGAACCAGCCCAGCGGACCTTTCCGCGGGATCTCTCGTCCCAGGAACATGTTCTGTACCGGGTTGAGATGCGGTGCGAGCGCGAGGTCCTGGTACACGACCTCCATGCCCATGGCGGATGCCTGCTGGGGAGTGTCGATCCGTACCGGCTCGCCTTCGAACAACAACTGACCGGAGTCCAGCTCCAAGTTGCCCGATAAGGCTTTGACCAGTGTGGACTTGCCTGCGCCGTTGTCACCGATCAGTGCGGTGACTTCACCGGGGAAAACCTCGAAGTCGACGTCGCGGAGCGCCCGGACGTGACCGAAGCTGCGATTGAGGCCCCGTGCCTCGAGAAGCGGTGGTGTCAAACGGATCACCCCGTTCATGCGGTGGTAACGCACACTAGGCGTGTCCTGGGTCACTGTCACCGGTGTCAGATAACAAAGGCGTAACGGATGTCACCGGTGTCAGAGAGTCGGTACCATCCGCTCACCCCACCCACTCGGCAGGAGAACACGTTGGTCACCATGCGGCAGGTCGCCGAGCACGCGGGCGTGAGCGCGAAGACGGTGTCCCGTGTGGTCAACAAGGACCGGTACGTCTCCGACGACGTCCGGCGCCGGGTCGAAGAGGCCATCGCCGAGCTGCAGTACACGCCGAACATGCTGGCGCGCACGTTCCGATTCGGACGCGACCCGGCGATCGGCGTCGCGGTGCCGGACATCTCCGATCCGTTCTTCGCCGCGGTCACCCACACCGTCGAACAGGTGGCGCGGAGCCGCGGCGTCGCCACGTTCGTCACCAGCCTCGGTACCGACGGGACGCTGGAGCGCGCCGGCGTGGAGGCGCTGCTCGGCCGTCAGATCGCCGGCCTGATCTCCACCCCGGTCAGCGCCGACCAGTCCTACCTGGAGCCCTGGAAGAGCCGGACCGCGCTGGTGTTCATCGACCGTCCGCCCCGCAGGCTCACCGCCGACACCGTGGTCGAGGACGACGTCGGCGGCGCACACGCGGCCACCACCCACCTGGCCGGGCACGGCCACCGCCGGATCGCGTACATCGGCGACGAGGTGCAGATCGCGACGACCCGGCGACGGCTCGAGGGGTACCGTGCCGCGCTGGGTGACGCCGGCATCGAACCCGACGAGGGCCTGATCCGGTTCGCCGGTGCCGGCGGCGTCGCGGCCGGGGAGGACGCCGCCGCGCTGCTGGCCGGGCCGAATCCGCCTACCGCGATCCTCTCGTCGAACGCGAAGTGCTCGATCGCGATCGTTCCGGCACTGCAGCGCCTCGACCGAACCGACGTGGCGCTGGTCAGCTTCGGCGACTTCCCGCTGGCGAGCTCGCTGCGGCCGGCGCTGACCGTCGTCGACCAGAACCCGGAGGCCCTCGGCCGGTTCGCGGCCACCCGCCTGTTCGACCGGATCGACCAGCCCGGCCGGCGGCTTCGGCGGCTCACGGTGCTGCCGGTACGCCTGGTGGAGCGCGAGTCCTGCGGAACTCTTCATCCGGCGATCTGAACTTCTCGGGCGTCCCTCCCGTGCCTTCTCTACAGGACGGCACAGGAGGCCATGGTCATGACCGCCACGTTGAACCAGTACGTGCCGGCGCACGGGGTCAGAGCGCCGGCGGGTCGGGCTCCCGCGTTACGGATCGGGGCGACCCCGGTTCTGGTGGGTATCGGCGCCGGTGCCGTCGCCGTTCTCGGGCTCTGGTGGACGAACACCACGACGATCTCGGGGCTGGGTGACTACCTCACGCACGCCGGCCGGATCACTGGTCTGCTCGCCGGCTACGGGGCGATCATCCTGCTCGGGCTGATGGCCCGGGTGCCGGCCCTGGAACGGGGCATCGGCACCGACCGGCTGACCCGCTGGCACGCGATGGGCGGGCGCTACACCGTCAGCATGCTGGTCGCGCACGGGTTGCTGATCACTTGGGGGTACGCGGTCACGGCCCGCACCTCCGTGGTCGGGCAGGGCATCTCCCTGCTCCGCGACTACCCGGACGTGCTGTACGCGACGATCGGCGCCGCGCTGTTCGTCGCGATCGGCGTCGTCTCGGCGCGGGCGGCGCGCAAGCGGATGAGCTACGAGGCCTGGCACCTGATGCACCTCGGCACGTACCTGGCGATCGCGCTCTCGTTCCTGCACCAGTTCTCGACCGGCGCCGACTTCGCCGGCCACAAGCCCGCGCAGATCGCCTGGTCGACGCTGTACGGCGTGGTCACCGTCCTGCTGATCTGGTACCGCGTGCTCACCCCGATCCGGCAGGCGTTCCGGCACCGGATGCGGGTCGAGGGCGTGCGGATGGAGGGGCCGGACGTCGTCTCGGTCTACCTGACCGGGCGGCACCTGGACGAGCTCAAGGCCGAGCCTGGCCAGTTCTTCCGGTGGCGGTTCCTGACGTCCGAGGGCTGGTGGGCGTCGAATCCGTACTCGCTGTCCGCGCCGGTCTCCGACGGACGCCTGCGGATCACGGTGAAGGAGGCCGGGGGCCACAGCGCCCAGCTGGCCCGGCTGCAGCCCGGCACGAAGGTGATGGCCAGCGGTCCGTACGGCGCGTTCACCGGGGGCGTCCGGCGGCGTCGGAAGGTCCTGCTGATCGGGGCCGGCGTCGGCATCACCCCGCTGCGGACGCTGTTGGAGACGCTGCCCGGCCGACCCGGCGACATCACGCTGATCTACCGAGCCCGGCACATGTCGGACCTCGTGCTGCGGACGGAGATCGAGGAGATCGCGTTCGACCGCGGTGCCCGCGTGCACTACCTGGTCGGTACCCGCGAGCAGCTCGGCGGTGACCCGCTCGGTGCCGAACAGTTGGAGTGGCTGGTGCCGAACCTGCAGCACCACGACGTCTACCTCTGCGGGCCGGAGTCACTGACTGCCGCGACGAGGGAGGCGCTCCGCGAGGCCGGAGTGTCCCGGCGTCGGATCCACCACGAGTCGTTCGAGTTCTGAGTTCGGAGAAGGAGTTCTCTTCGTGCGTCGTTTTTTGTACGCCCTCCTCGGAACCGTGGCCGGCCTCGGGGGACTGATCGGGCTCAAAGCGAACCTGGCGCCGTCCGAGGCGGTCGCGGAGGCAGCGGCACCCCCGCCGGCGGTCGCCGCCGACCCGACGG
>NZ_BAAAYN010000031.1:89291-153252 GCF_039536245.1 Cryptosporangium minutisporangium
GGGGGCCCCCCCCGACCCCACGGCCCCGGCCGACGCTCCCGCGGGCGACGCCCCGGCGGCCGACGCCGGCCCGGCGAAGACGGCGACCGGGAAGCTCGCCACCAACCAGTACGAGTCGCTCCAGGTCAAGGTCACGGTCTCCGGCACCAAGATCACCAAGGTCGAGATCGCCGCGCTGAACCCCAAGGACAAGAAGTCGGAGCAGATCGCGACCGGCGCGCTTCCCAAGCTCCAGCAGGCGACGCTCGATGCCAACAGCGCCGACGTCGACACGGTGTCCGGCGCGACGTACACGACGAAGAGTTACAAGGAGTCACTGCAGAGCGCCCTCGACGAGGCGGGCCTGTGATGCTCACCGCCGCCGCTCCCGCCAGCCCGGCCCTCCTGGCGACGCTGGCGCCGGCCGACCGACGGGGGATCCCCGCCGAAGGCGGCCAAGTCCCTTCTCCCGCGCGTCGCGTGGAGGAGTGCATGGGGACGGTGTTCTCGCTCGACGTCCGCGGGGCCGGCGTTCCGGCGCACGTGCTGGACGCCGCGATCGAGTGGCTGCACTGGGTCGACCGCACGTTCTCCACCTACCAGCCGGACAGCGTCGTCTCCCGGCTGAGCCGCGGCGAACTGACCGCCGACGAGTGCCCGGCCGAGGTGCGCGAGGTGCTCGGACTGGTGCGGGCAGCGTCGGCGGCCAGCGACGGCTACTTCTCCGAGGCGCCGCACGGATTCCTCGACCCCACCGGCATCGTCAAGGGCTGGGCCGTCGAGCGGGCCAGTGATCTGCTGGTCGCGGCCGGATCTACCAGCCACGTCGTGAACGGCGGCGGCGACGTCCAGGTGGTCGGCGAGGCCGCCGCCGGGCGTCCGTGGCGGGTCGGGGTCGCGCACCCGGTGCGTCCGCGCCAACTGGTCGCGGTGGTCAGCGCCCACGACGCCGCGGTCGCGACGTCGGGCACCGCCGAGCGCGGGCGGCACATCGTCGACCCGCTCCGGGGCGTGCCCGCCGACGGTCTGGCGAGCGTCACCGTGGTGGGTCCCCGGCTGGCCTGGGTCGACGCGGTGGCGACGGCGGCGTTCGCGATGGGGCTGGAGCGGGGCCTGGCTTGGGTGGAGCGCTTGCCCGACCTGGAGGCGCTCGCGGTCACCCCGAACGGTCGCACCCACCACACCAGTGGCTTCCTGCAGTGGGGCGCGCTCACCTAGCGTCTTGACCCGTCCGACGGGAGTGGGGGCGGACTTCGACCTTCGTCGGTATCGACGTGCCCGACCCCCGACCTAGCCTGACGCCATGACAGCCACCGACTGCGCCGACGTCGGCCACGCCTGGGGTCGCGGACGCGGCCCCGGACTACCGGTCGAAGCCACCATCGTCGTCGCGCTGACCCTCCTGGTCGGCGCGACGATCTACGGCCTCCCCACCGAGGCCCAGCAGCTACTCGTCCTCGACGTGCTCGTCGGCGTGCTCGGCTTGGCCTTGGTGCCGGTGCTGCTGCGCTGGCCGGTGCCGGCCGCGATCGCGCTGACCGTGCTGGCCGTGATCTCTCCGGCGGCGACGCCGACCGCGTCGGCCGCGGCGATGCACGTCGCTGAGTGCCGCCCGTTCCGGCTGGCCGCGTTGATCGGGACGGCGGGGGTCGCGGCGCAGGCGGTCCAGGGTGCGTGGCGCCCGCACGGGGGCCTCGGTTACCTGTGGTGGCTCGTGCTGATCACGGCCGCGTACGCCGCTCTGGTCGGCTGGGGAACGGTGGCGCGGATCCGCCGGGAGTTGGTGGCCTCGCTGCGCGAGCGGGCGCGGCGGGCCGAGGCCGACCAGGAGCGGCGGGTGGCGGAGGCCCGGCTGGCCGAGCGCACCCGGATCGCACGGGAGATGCACGACGTGCTCGCACACCGTCTCACGCTGCTGGCCACGTACGCCGGTGCGCTGGAGTACCGCCCGGATGCCGCACCGGAGAAGCTCTCGGCGGCGGCCGGGGTCGTCCGGGCCGGCGTCCACGAAGCCTTGGACGAACTGCGTCAGGTGATCACCGTGCTGCGCGACGACGATCCGGTCGGCGAGGTCGAGACCCGGCCGCAACCCGGCCTGCACGACCTCGACCGACTGGTCGACGAGTCCCGGGACGCCGGCACCCCGGTCGCCTTCGACAACCACCTCGGGGACGGCCGGCTGCCGGCGGCCACCGGCCGGACCGCCTACCGCATCGTCCAGGAAGGCCTGACGAACGCTCGGAAGCACGCGCCGGGAGCGCCGGTCACCGCCGTGCTCGACGGAGCGCCGGGGGAGGGGCTCCGGATCGAGCTGCGCAACCCGGTTCCGGTACGGACGCCCGCGGCGGCGCTGCCCGGCGCGGGGCAGGGGTTGCTCGGCTTGACCGAACGGGTCCACCTGGCCGGCGGCGAGCTGGAGCACGGCTCCGGCCCGGACGGGGACTTCCGGCTGCGGGTCTGGTTGCCGTGGCCGGTGAATTCTTTTCGACCGACCGCTGCGGACGGTGTTCGACCTGCGCGGATACCTGAGGTTGAAAAGAGTTCAGCGTGACGCCTACCGAGGCCTCGCGCCCTCCGGTCCGCGTCCTGATCGTGGACGACGACGCGATGGTCCGGGCCGGGCTGACGCTGATGCTCGACGGTGTCGCCCGGGAGGGCCGCACGATCGCCGTGGTCGGGGCGGTCGGGGACGGCGCCGACGTGCCGGAGGCGGTGAGCGCGCACTCGCCGGACGTCGTCCTGATGGACATCCGGATGCCGGGGGTGGACGGGGTGACCGCGACCCGGCGGCTGCGGCGTCGGCCGGAACCGCCGGAGGTGGTCGTGCTGACCACGTTCGACACCGACGAGCACGTGCTGCAAGCGCTCCGGGCGGGCGCCGGCGGCTTCCTGCTGAAGGACACCCCGCCCGATCAGCTGGTGGACGCCGTCCTCCGGGTCGCGGCCGGCGACCCGATGCTCTCCCCGCAGGTCACCCGCAAGTTGATCGACCGGGTCGCGGTCGAGGCCGGGGCGTTCGAACGGGCGCGGGCGGCGCTGGACGGGCTGAGTCCGCGCGAGCACGACATCGTGCTCGCGGTGGCGACCGGCAAGACGAACGCACAGATCGCGGCCGAGCTGTACGTCAGCGTGGCGACGGTGAAGTCGCACCTGACCCGGGTGCTGGTGAAGCTGGGCCTCGACAACCGAACCCAGGTAGCCCTGCTGGCCCACGACGCCGGCCTCGCCTGACGCCCTCCGCTACGCCGCCGGGCCGGCCGAACGGTTCGCCGTTGCGTTGGCCGACGCCGCCCGGGAGTAGCGCTCGCCGGTGGCGCGGAGCAAATCGACGAACTCGGGCGGGCCGAGCACCTCGAACTCGCCGCCGAGCCACCCCAGCGTCGCGACCGGCCACTCGAGGTAGTCGCTCCGGATCACGACCCGGCACGTCCCCGGCTCGACCTCCGTCACGTCGGCCTCGCGACCGAACGCCATCCGCACCGCGTCCTCCGGCGAGTGCACGACGACCTCGATCGTGTACCGGTGCGGCCGCTCGTTCAGCCGTCGCCGGACGAACGCCGCGGCGTCGTCGGCGGGCAGGTCACGCTGCCGGAACCGGGCGCCGGTCGGCCGTGGGTCGACCAGCCGGTCGACGCGGAACGTCCGCCAGTCGCCGCGCTCGGTGTCCCAGGCCACGAGGTACCAGCGGCGACCGAGCGAGACCAGCCGGTGCGGCTCCACCAGCCGGGTGGTGGGTTCTCGTCCGCGCGCGGTGTACTCGAACCGCAGCCGCTCGTCGTCCCGGCACGCGCTCGCGATCACCGCGAGCGCCTCCGCATCCACCACCGGTCCACCGGTGAAGACGCCCGGCACGGTGTACGAGCGCAGTGCCTCGACGCGGCGCCGGAGCCGGGGCGGCATCACCTGGATGACCTTCGTCAGCGCGCGGACCGATGTCTCCTCGATGCCCTCGACCGCACCTCCCGCCGCCGTCCGGAGCCCCACCGCGATCGCGACCGCCTCCTCGTCGTCGAGCAGCAGTGGTGGCATCGCGGTACCCGACCGCAGCTGGTAACCGCCGGCCACGCCCCGGCTCGCGTCGACGGGGTAGCCCAGCTCGCGCAGTCGGTCGACGTCGCGGCGCAAGGTGCGCTCGCTGACCCCCAGACGATCGGCCAGATCGCCGCCGGGCCAGTACCGATGCGTCTGGAGGAGGGACAGCAGCCGGAGGGTTCGCTCACTCGTGTTCGCCATGAATTTACGTTCCCTCGAATTGAGGTCAGAAACTGGCCGGAATCGTTTCTACCGTAGATCCCATGACGACGACGATGATCCAAACCAGCGATCTGACCAGGAACTTCGTGGTCAAGAAGCAGACGGTGGAAGCGGTCCGCGGCCTGAACCTGGAGGTTCGACCGGGTGAGCTCGTCGCGCTGCTCGGTCCGAACGGGGCCGGCAAGTCGACCACGCTCCGGATGCTCACCACGCTGCTCAGCCCGACCGCGGGTACCGCCGAGGTCGCCGGGTTCGACGTGGCGCGTCACCCCCGCGAGGTACGGAAGCGGATCGGATACATCGGCCAGGGCAACGGCGCCGGTCACAGCCAGCGCGGCCGGGACGAGCTGATCAGTCAGGGCCGCGCCTACGGACTCGACCGGGCCGCCGCACGGCGTCGTGCGAACGAGCTGGTCGAGACGCTCGGCCTGGAGGCGGTCGCCGACCGGGTCGTCTCCTCGCTCTCCGGCGGTCAGCGGCGCCGGCTCGACATCGCGATGGGGCTGATCCACACGCCGCCGCTGCTCTTCCTCGACGAGCCGTCCACCGGCCTCGACCCGCAGAACCGGGTGAACCTGCAGGAGCACATCCAGCGGCTGCACGACGAGCACGGGACGACGATGGTGCTCACCACGCATTACCTGGAAGAAGCCGACCAGCTGGCGGAGCGGATCGTGGTGATCGACCACGGGAAGCTGATCGCCGACGACACCCCGCAGCGGCTGAAGTCCGAGCACGTCGGTGACCGGATCGCGCTCACGTTCGACAGCGAGGCGTCGGCGACGCGCGGCGTCGAGCGGTGCGTGAGCCTCGTCGCCGGTGCCCGCATCGAGCGGGAGGGCGCGGACCTCACGATCCGCGTTCCGGAGGGCACGCACCTGGTGCCGAAGCTGCTGCGCTGCCTGGACGAGGCGGACGCACCGGTGATCAGCGTCGAGGTGAAGCGGCCGACGCTCGACGACGTCTTCCTCGAACTGACCGGACGAAGCCTGCGCGAGGGCACCGTCGCGACCGACACCACTTCGACCGAGCAGGAGGTCGTGGCATGAGCACGCTCGTCCGGGACACCACCGTTGTCTTCAGCCGCGAGCTGCGTCCGCAGTTGCGCAGCCCGTTCTCGCTCATCTTCACGATGGTCCAGCCGCTGTTCTTCCTGGCGCTGTTCGCGCCGTTGCTGCCCGACGTCGTCGGTGAAGGGTCGCCCCTGCAGTGGTTCGTGCCCGGCATCGTCGTGATGTCGTGCCTGTTCGGGACGTCGGTCACCGGGTCGAATCTGCAGCTGGAGATGCAGACCGGATCGCACGAGCGGATGCTGGTCTCGCCACTGAGCCGGTCGTCGCTGCTGATCGGGCGGGCGCTCAAGGAGATCGTCCCGATGCTGGCGCAGACCGTGGTGATCATTCTGGCGACGATTCCGTTCGGGTTCCGGCTGCACCCCGTCGGGGTCGTGGTCGGGCTGCTGATCCTGTCGGTGTTCTGCGTCGGGCTGGGGGCGCTCTCGTACTCGTTGGCTCTGATCAGCGAGGGCCAGGAGTGGATCTTCTGGACGGTGCAGCAGACGTTGCTCTTCCCGCTGCTGCTGATCGCCGGCATCCTGCTTCCGATCGACAACGGCCCGGGGTGGCTCAAGGCGCTCTCGCACGTGAACCCGCTGACCTACCTGGTCGACGCCGAGCGTGTGCTGTTCCAGGGCGAGGTCTGGAACAGCACGGTCGCGGCCGGGCTGGTCGCGGCGATCGTGACCGGCGTCTTCGGCCTCTGGGTCGGCGTCCGAACGGTCAACCGCAACGCGTCCTGATCCCCTACCTCGCTGCGCCCGCTACCTCCGGGTGGCGGGCGCAGCGTGCGTCAGCCCTGGGCGGCCTCGGAGATCGGCTGCCACTCGTTCCACTCGGCGAGGCGTGACTCGTAGTCCGCGGTCGCGATCGCCAGCGGCGCACTCCCGAAGAAGACCCGCAGCGGCGGCTTCGCCGCATCCACCACCCGGAGGATCGCGGACCGGCTCGCTTCCGGGTTGCCGCGCGACGCCTGCCGCTTGGCCCGGCTCGCCGCGGCCAGTTCCCGGACGCCGTCGTACGCCGGTAGCGGCGTGGCGTGGGCAGCGGACGTGCCGGCCCAGTCGGTGTCGTACGCGGCCGGCTCGACCAGGGTCACGTGGATGCCGAGCGGAGCCACCTCTTGGGCGAGCGCCTGGCTGAACCCCTCCAGCGCCCACTTCGACGCGTTGTAGATACCGATGTTCGCGAACGCCGAGATGCCGCCGATCGACGACACCTGGATGAGGTGGCCGCTGCCTTGTTCACGGAGGTACGGCAACGCGGCCTGGGTCACCCAGAGCGCACCGAAGACGTTCGTCTCGAACTGCGCCCGGGCCTCCGCCTCGGAGATCTCCTCGATCATCCCGAACTGCCCGTAGCCCGCGTTGTTGACGACGACGTCGAGGCGTCCGAAGTGGTGGTGCGCCTTCCGGACCGTCTCGAACGAGGCGTCCCGGTCGGTGACGTCCAGCGTGAGCGGCAGCACCGCGTCGCCGTACTTCGCGACGAGGTCGTCGAGCGACGATGCGTTCCGCGCTGTCGCCGCTACCCGATCGCCACGATCGAGCGCGGCGATGGCCCACTCGCGGCCGAAGCCGCGGGACGTGCCGGTGATGAACCAGACCTTCGACGCCATGCCGACGCCTCCTTCGCGAGCGATCCCGGTCGCTCCGACCGTATCCCCGCGCCGCGGTACCTGCCGATGACGGCAAGTGGACGCTACCGCCTCCGCCGTAGCGTCCACTTGCCGTCGTAGCGGTGACGGCCTACGGCCATGCCACCGCGGGGGCGCAGTTGGTCATGTCGCCGGGTAGGTCGCTGTTCTGGATGACCTGCCCGTCCGGCGTCTTGATGCACTCGGGGAAGTCGGGAGCCGGCAATTCCTTGCCGGCGGCGTCGTAGGCCCGCACCTTCGGCTGCGCCTCCCGGACCTGCCCCGGCGACGTCGGCTCCGCCGCGGGCTTGGGCTTGGTGTACTCGACCTGCGCCACGAACGTGCCGTTGGACAGTTGCGCCTCGGTGCTCGTTCCGGCGATCTCGACGACGATGCGCGTGACGTCCTTGGACATCCGCCCGGCGAGCGTGTGCTCGACCCTCCAGGAGCCGTCCGAGGCCCGACCACTCTCGCTCGCCTGCACGTCCAGCCGGTACGGCGACGGGATCCAGCGCATCGACGGCACCGGCCCGCCACCGGCGTTGTACGCCATCACGTCGCCACCGACGGTGCAGTAGAGGTAGAGCTCCTCGGTGTAGATCAGCGCGAACCCGTCGGAGGCGTCCCCGACCAGGTTGTAGAGCTTCGCACCCTTCACCCGGGCTTTCTCCTCCGGCGTACCGCCCAGCCCGTACGAGGCCACGCACCCCGGCACGATCGACTCCATGTTCCCGGTCGGCTTCTCCACCGATCGGGACGGTGAGGGGGTCGGCGAGACCTGCGACGGCGAGGCCGACGGCGCACTCGACCCGGCTGGGACGACCTCGTCCCGTTCGCCGCCCTGCAGAACCCCGACCACGACGCCGAGCGTCACGACCACGGCGGCGGCCGCCGCGACCGGGGCGAGCCACCGCCGCCGCGTGGCCTTGGCCCCGTTCACCACCTGCTCGACCAGCGCTGCCTCGATCTCACGAGCCCGGTACGGGGGGAGGTCCCGCTCCGGGGGAAGCTGAATACTCATCGTTCCTCCTGCACGGACGGGCGGACGTTGGTCACGGGGAAGTGGGCGGTGAGGCGGGCCCGGGCCCGGCTCACCCGGGCCCGGATGCTGCTCTCGGCCAGCCCCAGTGCTTGGGCGGCGTCCGCGTAGGAGACGCCGGACCAGAGACAGAGGGCCAGCGCTTCGCGCTCGGCGCGGGGCAGTCCGCGGACGACTTGGAGCACCTCGACCATCTGTCGCTCGTCGTCGAGGCGCGCGGCGACGTCGTCCGCGTGGTCGACCTCCGGCGGATCGGCGGACAGCCGTCCGGTCAGCGCCAGCCGGCGCCGGACCGAGCGTTGCTGGTGCTGGCTGACGTTCGTGGCGACGGCGAGCAGCCAGGGGAGCGCCGAGTCGCGGGCGAGCCGAACCTCGTCGCGGCGACGCCAGGCCGTCAGGAACGTGACCGAGGTGGCGTCCTCAGCCACCGACCACGACCCGGTGAGCCGGAAACAGTGGTTGTACACCGCCCGGGAGTGCCGCCGGAACAGCGCGCCGAAGGCCTCGCCGTCGCGCTGTGCGGCGTCCGCCCATAACTGGCGGTCCGTCCGTTCGTCGGAGATCGTCACACCCCGTCCGTCGCCGGCACCGCGGAGAGTGTTGCGTCCGCGATCAGTCTGGCCGTCGCCGGCCGCTCATGGTCAGGTCCGGTGGGCGGTCCCGGCGTTTCACCGCGTACATCTCCGCGTCCGCGAGCCGGAGGAGAGCCTCCGGGTCGCTGGCGCTGCCCACCGCCACGCCGATGCTGGCGCCGACGTTGAGCAGCAGCGACCCGACCGCGATCGGGTCGGCAAGCACCGAGCGGATCCGGCCGGCGAGACGCTGCGCCGCGTCCAGCGTCGCACCGGGCACGAGCACGGCGAATTCGTCCCCACCCAGCCGGGCGGCGGTATCGGTCGGGCGCACGCTGCGGCGGATCCGCTCGGCGACGGCCACCAGCACCGCGTCCCCGACGTGGTGGCCGTGCGTGTCGTTGATCGGTTTGAACCCGTCCAGGTCGATCGAGAGCAGCGCGATGCGGTCGCCGTCCGGTCCGGCGTCCGGACGCGCGGCCGCGGCCAGCCGCTCGGTGAACAGCCGCCGGTTCGCCAGCTGGGTGAGCACGTCGTGATCGGCCTGGTGCCGCAGCTGATCCTGCAGCTCGCGGGCCTCGGTGACGTCCCGGCAGTTCGAGACGATGCCGCGGATCGCGGGCACGTGCAGCAGGTTCGTGTTGACGCTGTCCAGCCACCGCCAACCCCGCTCGGCGGTCATCAGCCGGACCTGGATGGTCCAGGCCTTGCCGGGCGTCGCGCGCAGTTCCAACCAGCCCGGGCCGAGGCGCTGCATGTCGTCGGGGTGCATGTGGTCGCGGAGGCGCACCCCGATGAGCTCATCCGGACGCAGGCCCAGCACCCGTTCGGCCGCGGGTGAGGCGTACGTGATGACGTTCTGCTCGTCCATCACCAGCGTGAGGTCGGACGAGTGGGCCACCAGCGAGCTGAACCACTCCTTCTGCTGCCGCTGCTCCAGCAGGCTGTGGTCGAGCTCTTCGATCAGCCGCGCGTTCTCGCTGACCGACAACAGCTGGCGGACGACGACCAAGCCGGTGGTCAGCGCCGTCGCGACCAGCATTCCCCAGGCCCGCAGGTCCAGCTCGAAGTCGATCAGTAGGGCGGCGACCAGGAGGAGCTGGACGATGCCGACGACCGCGTACGGCAGCAGGCTGTACGGGCGGCGCCGCGTCTCCCGCCGGGACGCCGGGTCGAGGCCGAGCCGCAGCACCTCCAGCCGGGGACCGGCGGCGATCAGCAGGGTCGGCAGCAGCTGGAGCGCGAGCGAAGCCCGGTCGCTGAGCGACGCCGCGTAGATCGGCACCACCGCGGTCTGGCCGACCTGGACGATCCCCGCCGCGATCATCGTGGCCGCGGCCGGACGCGAGACCGGGCTGTGCCCGCTGAGCACCAGTTTGACCGCGAGGAACCCGACCAGCATGACGCCGGCCCCGATCACCAGGCCGCTCACCACACCGCTGCTGCTCGCGGACGCCGCCCGGGGGTCGGTGAGCAGGAACCAGACGATCGCGCCTGCCCCGGCGAAGACGATCGCGGCGTCCAGCAGGAATCGGCGCCGGGCGGCACCCGACCCGATCAGAGCCGGGAAGCCGACCAGTGCCACGACGATCGCGGTCTGGCCGAACGCGAAACACGTGAGCTGGACCAGCCCGGGCTCGGTCGTCTCCAGGCCGACCAGGCCCTGCAGCGTGCGCAGGACGTCCGCGGTCATGAACGCCGCGGCGGCCAGCGTGAAGAGGCGCCAGAACCGGTGCGCGAGCGCCTCGCCCCTGTTGTACCGGGCGAGATAGCGGGCGCTGAGGAAGAACAGCAGGTCACCCGGGAACTGCACGGCCCAGAACACGGTCGTGCGCCCGGGCTCCGCGGGCCGGCCGAAGATCAACCAGGCGGCGACCAGGAGGTACCCACCGACGAGCGCCAGCAGAGCGCGGTCCGTGCAGGCGGCCCTGAGCAACGCATGACGGTGCATGCCGCTCTCCTCCGCGAGCCGGATCCGGTTTCTTCCTGATCGGCATCCGGCCGAGCCTGCTGAGGGCCAGCGGCGTTCTGCTCAGCCGACGTGGTGACACCGATGGAACGAAGTGACGCTGGAACGGTACTCCGCGTAGTCGAGAGAACAACGGTGACGCGTGGGGCGAAGGTGCCGCGCTGCGCGGGTCGGCCGAGTGAGCGGGCATAGGTGGCACCGGAGCGGGCATCACCGCGTGGGTCCGAGATTCGACAGCGTCGCGGAAGGGGCAATAATGCGCGCTTTGACCTGGCAAGGCACCGAGAAGGTATCGGTGGAGACGGTCCCGGACCCCGAGATCCGCGAGCCGACGGACGCGATCGTCCGGATGACCTCCACCGCCATCTGCGGCTCCGACCTGCACCTTTACGACGTCCTCGGGATGTACATCGACTCGGGAGACATCCTCGGCCACGAACCGATGGGCATCGTCGAGGAGGTCGGCTCCGAGGTCACCCACATCAAGCCCGGCGACCGGGTCGTCATCCCGTTCAACATCTCCTGCGGGCACTGCTGGATGTGCAGCCGCGGTTTCTACGCCCAGTGCGAGACCACCCAGAACACCGAGCAGGGCAAGGGTGCCTCCCTGTTCGGCTACACCAAGCTCTACGGGCAGGTTCCCGGAGCGCAGGCCGAGTACCTCCGCGTGCCGCAGGCCCAGTTCGGTCCGATCAAGGTGCCGACCGAGCACCCGGACGAGCGGTTCCTCTACCTCTCCGACGTGCTCACGACGTCCTGGCAGGCCGTGCGGTACGCCGACACCAAGCCCGGCGACTCGATCGCGGTCATCGGGCTCGGACCGATCGGGCAGATGTCGGCCCGGGTCGCGCGCTACCTCGGTGCGCAGCAGGTCATCGCGGTGGACAGCGTCCCCGAGCGCTTGGAGATGGCACGCCGGCACGGTATCGAGGTGATCGACACCCGCGACTGCGACGACGTCCCGGCAGCGATCGCCGACCTCACCGACGGACGCGGAGCGGACGGCGTCATCGAAGCGGTGGGCATGGAGGCGCACGGCACGCCGTTCCAGGAGTTCGCGCAGCGTGCGGCCGGTCTGCTCCCGGACGCGCTGGCCAAGACGGCGATCGACAAGGCCGGCGTCGACCGGATGGCGGCGCTGCGGACGGCGTTCGCGAGCGTCCGACGCGCCGGCACGATCTCGATCATCGGCGTCTACGGGGGTCAGGCCGACCCGTTCCCGATGATGGACCTGTTCGACAAGGGCGTGACCATGCGGATGGGCCAGGCGCACGTCAAGCGCTGGGTCGACGAGATCATGCCCGCGCTGACCGGTGACGACGATCCGCTGGGCACCGAGGACCTGCGGACGCACGCGCTCCCGCTGGAGCAGGCCCCGCAGGCGTACGACATGTTCAAGGACAAGAAGGACGGCTGCATCAAGGTCGTCCTCAAGCCCTGACGGACGCGGAACGGCCCGGCCGCGAAGGCCGGGCCGTTCGTCGTGCGGGCCGTTCGTCGTGCGGGCCGTTCGTCGTGCTCAGTTCTCGGCGGAGCCGGGCTCGGCCATCCGGCGGTGCATCTCCGCCTTCAGCCGATCCGGCATGACCTTCGCCGCGGCTTCCTGAGCCTTGGTCGAGAGCGACGCCGCGACCACCCGCGGTTCGTCCTTCATCAGCGCCTCGAAGCCCTGCTTCGCGACGTCGGCGGGGTCGTCCTTGCTGTCGCTCGCGCCGACCCTGGTGTCCAGCATGTCGGCACGTTCGAAGAACTTCGTGTCGGTGGGCCCGGGCATCAGGGACGTGATCGTCACGCCGGTGTCGTTCAGCTCGGCCTGCAGCGCCTCCGCGAACGACTGCACGAATGACTTCGAGGCGTTGTACACCGCCTGGTACGTCCCCGGCATCGTCGAGGCGATCGAAGACGTGAACAGCACCCGGCCCTCGTTGCGTCGCACCATGTCGGGCAGGACCCGCTTGGCCAGGTGCACGGTCGAGCGGACGTTGACGTCGATGATCTCCAGCTCGTCCCGGAGATCGGTCTGCCGCACGAAGTCACCGCCGGCCCCGCGTCCGGCGTTCAGCGCGATGGCGTCCACCGGCCGGCCGGTGGCCTCGATCGCCTGGTAGAGCTGCTCGACGCCGGCCGCCGTGCCGAGGTCGACCTGGACCGCCTCCACCGTGTGGTGGGCATCCCGCCGCAGGTCGATCGCCGCGACCGCGATGTCCTCGTCCTCCGCGGCCAGCAGCAAGTCGAACCCGTGTGCGGCGAATTGTCTGGCCAGCTCGTATCCGATTCCGCTCGACGCGCCGGTCACCACGGCGAACGGGTTACCGCTGGGGGTTGTCGTCATCTGCGCTACCTCCTCGGCGACGACCGCGGACGTTCCCCACGGCGGTGCCCGGAGATCGGTGACCTATACCTCCGCGCCAGCGTCAGTTCGCGAAGTCGTGGGTCAACCAGACGGTGCCGTCGGCGTCCCGAATGACGTCGATGCCGATCCGGGACAGCGCCGGATTCAAGATGTTCTTCCGGTGACCGTCCTCCGGCGGGACCTCGGCCAGCATGCTGTTGGTCAAGCCGACCGCCATGTTCGCCTGGTCGCCCTCGTTGTCGCCGACCGGCCCGCCCATGCCGACGTTCTCCGCGACCGACGACCAGTTCACGCCCTGCGCGCTGATCCGGTCGCCGAGGCCGGCCTCTCCGCCGCACTGGTGCGAGAGCCCGCATCCGTCGGCCATCCGCAGGTTGTGCGCGTGGGCGGCGGCCACCAGCGGTGCGCTCATCCGTAACGGACCGGCGCCCACCTCGGCGCGGGCGGCGTTGATCCGGGCGAGAACCTGCTCCTCGGCCGCTCCGGTGTTCGCGGCCGGTGCGCTGGTCTTCCGGCGCGGCGACGGGGACGCGTTGCTCGGCTTCGGGCTGGACTGTCGTCCGCCGGCGGCCTGCGGGGAGCCGCCGGGTAAGCGGGGACGGGTGGACGCGTCCGGCTGGGCCGACGCCGAACTCGACGGGTCGGCCGAGGGCGTCGGGGCGGTAGGCGGCTCGAACGTCTCCGCAGCCGTGATCGCCGCGCTGTCACCGGTAGGGCCGGCCGCGCTCACCATGCCGGCGACGGCGACACCAGCGGTCGCGGTAGCGGCGATGACCACGACCCCACCCACCCAGAGTTGGAGACGGGCAGGGGCGGATCGACGGCGGCGCACGACCAACAGCCTCACGGGTCACAGGGGCCCCGTCAGCGTCGTTCATCCGCCTTTAAGACGACGTTGCGGCCCGCCTAATCCGGTGCGCAGATCGCCGCGCCGGAGGAGACGAGGGCTGGCGAAATACCCAGCCTGAAACGTTAGTGCCGTTAACTTTCTCTTTCGCCGTCCGGAGTCTTGACACCCGCCACCGCGGCGCAAGAACCTGTGTTGCACTCAGTGCGTTTTATTGCATGATGCGCAACGAGTTCCGCCGAGGTTCCATCGCACTGGTCAGCGTGGCCGCTGTACCGATCAGCGTGTGTACCGATCAGCGTGAGGAGCCAGAGACGTGACGGCATCCACGGCAGAAGCGTCCACGTCCCCGCCGGTCGCGGAGAGCGCCAGCACCGGGGCCGACATCAGCGTCCGGCACCTCTGGAAGGTATTCGGCCCGAAGGCCGAGCGGGTACCCGCGGACCCCGAGCTGGCCGCAATGCCGCGCGCCGAACTCAAGGAGAAGACCGGGTGCCTCGCCGCGGTCTGCGACCTCAGCTTCGACGTCGAACCCGGCCAGGTCTTCGTCGTGATGGGACTCTCCGGATCCGGCAAGTCGACGCTGGTCCGCTGCCTGACCCGGCTGATCGAGCCGACCGCGGGCGAGCTGCTGTTCCAGGGACAGAACCTGCGCGACGCCGACGACAAGGCGCTCCGCGAACTACGCCGGCACCGGGTGTCGATGGTGTTCCAGCACTTCGGGCTGTTGCCGCACCGACGCGTCATCGACAACGTCGCCTACGGCCTGGAGATCCGCGGTGAGAAGAAGGCGTCGCGGCTCGCCAGGGCGCAGGAGGTCATCGATCTGGTCGGCCTGACCGGCTTCGAGAAGTCGCTGCCGCGCCAGCTCTCCGGCGGAATGCAGCAGCGCGTCGGGCTGGCCAGGGCGCTCGCCGGGGACCCGAGCGTCCTGCTGTTCGACGAGCCGTTCTCCGCCCTCGACCCGTTGATCCGCCGGGACATGCAGAACGAGGTCATTCGCCTGCACCGCGAGGTCGGCAAGACGATGGTGTTCATCACCCACGACCTGTCCGAGGCGCTGAAGCTCGGCGACCGGATTTTGATCATGCGCGACGGCCGTCAGGTGCAGGTGGGAACCGGCGCGGAGCTGGTGGGGGAACCCGCCGACGACTACGTCCGCGACTTCGTCCAGGAAGTACCGAAGGCCAACGTCCTGACGCTGCGCTGGATCATGCGGTCACCGCACCCGGACGAGCCGCTCGACGGCCCCGAACTCGGGCCGGACGTTCTGGTCAAGGACGCGGTGCGAGCGGTGCTGGAGGCGTCGGCGCCGGTACAGGTCGTGGCGGACGGCGAGCTGGTCGGCGTCGTCGGCGACGCGGAGGTGCTCCGCGTGGTGGCCGAGTCGTGAGCGTCGCGTTACCCCGTTCCCGGGTGGCGGTGCGACTCAACCGCGGCTGGGCGACCGTCGGCATCCTCGCGGTCTGGCTGGTCGGCTACGGCCTGTTCCGCGGCGAGCAGACGCTTGCGCTGGCGCCGGCCGACGTCACCGACTTCCACACCCGGCTGAACGAGCTGAACGACTCGATCGGCGCCGACCGTAACTCGAACCCGCTGTTCCTCTACTTCTTCAACGAGATCAAGGTCGGCATCGACCAGATCGTCGTGTTCCTGCAGGGCCTGATCGCGCAGCCGGTCGGCGACCGCCCGCTGCCCTACCTCGGCTGGCTCGGCGTCGTCGCGCTCGGGACGTACGCGGCCTGGGCGTTCGGTCACTGGCGCGTGGCGCTGCTGACCCTGGTCGGCCTCCTGTTCCTCGGGACCCAGGGTCTCTGGCAGGAGGCCATGGACACCCTGGCCCTGACGATCACCGCGGTGCTGCTCGCGCTGCTGATCGGCATTCCGCTCGGCGTCTGGGCCGGTCTGTCCGACCGGTTCAACACCGCCGTCACGCCGGCGCTCGACCTGATGCAGACGATGCCGACGTTCGTCTACTTGGCGCCGCTGACCCTGCTGTTCCTGATCGGACCGGCCGCCGCCACGATCGCGACGCTGATCTACGCGGTGCCACCGGTGATCCGGCTGACCGCACACGGCATCCGCGAGGTCCCCACCGACAGCGTCGAAGCCGGCAAATCGCTCGGCTCCACGCGAGGGCAGCTACTGCGCAAGGTCCTGCTCCCGATGGCGAAGCCCACCATCGTCATCGGCATCAACCAGACGATCATGGCCGCGCTCTCGATGGTGACGATCGCCGCGCTGATCGACGCGCCGGGGCTGGGCCAGGTCGTCATCCGCGCGCTGCAGACGCTCGACGTCGGCACCGCGTTCAACGCCGGCCTGTCGATCGTCGTCCTGGCCGTGATCCTCGACCGGGTCACCACGGCGGCGAGCGTCCGGGTGGAGCAGCAGCGGGCGACCGGCCTGGAGCCGTCGCCGCTACGCCGGTACGGGCTGGTCGGCGGTGGGGTGGCCGCGGTGGTCTGCGCGTACCTCTCCTACACCTACCTGTGGGCGGCGGAGTTCCCGTCCAGCCCGGACTTCGGCGGTCCGATCAGCCGGACCGCCACCGCGGTGAGTGACTGGTGCCAGCTGCATCTGTCCGGGCTCACCGGTGCGGCGAAGGACGGATTCACCGTCGGGGTGATCGACCCTCTGGAGGCGTTGCTGTCCGGCTCGCCCTGGTGGCTGGTGGTTTTCGCGGTCACCGCGCTCGCGTACGTGCTGGGCACCTGGCGGACCGCGTTGCTCGCGCTGGTCCTGCTGGTCCTGCTGGTCGGTACCGGCGTCTGGTCGGACGCGATGGTGACGCTCGCCGCGACGTTGGTCGCCACCGTCGTCGTGACGCTGCTCGGATTGCTGGTCGGCATCTGGATGGCGCGGAGCGACCGGGCAGACGCGCTCATCCGGCCGGTGCTGGACGCCGCCCAGACCATGCCCGCGTTCGTCTACCTGGTCCCGTTCCTCGCGCTGTTCGCACCGAGCCGGTTCACCGCGATCGTGGCCGCGATCGTCTACGCCGCGCCGGTGACCATCAAGATCATCGCGGACAGCATCCGGGCCGTCTCGCCGACCACAGTGGAAGCGGCCACGGCGGTCGGGTCCAGCTCGTGGCAGACGATCACCAAGGTCCAGATCCCGATGGCGCGGCCCGGGATCACGCTCGCGGTCAACCAAGGGCTGATCTACGTGCTGGCGATGGTCGTCGTCGGTGGCCTGGTCGGCGCTGGGGCGCTGGGCTACGACGTCGTCGCCGGGTTCGTCCAAGTGAGCCTGTTCGGCAAGGGACTGGCCGCCGGCCTCGCGATCGTCCTGCTCGGCATCCTGCTCGATCGCATCACTCGAGCCGCGGCACGGGAACGCTCGTTACCAACCCCCTAGGAGCAGCAGTGACCTCATCCTCCAGAAGACTGAAATTCGTTGCTCCGCTCGTGGTGTTGCTGTTGGCTTCCGCGGCCTGCGGCGGTGCCAAGGTCGGTGAGGACTCCGATAGTGACGCCGGGAGCAGCGGCAAGTGCGGGACGGTCAACCTCGCGATCAACCCGTGGGTCGGCTACGAGGCGAACGCCGCCGTCGTCGCGTACGTCGCGGAGAACGAACTCGGCTGCAAGGTCGTCAAGAAGAACCTGCTGGAGCAGGTCTCCTGGCAAGGCTTCTCGACCGGCGTCGTCGACGTGATCATCGAGAACTGGGGCCACGACGACCTGGTCAAGAAGTACATCACCGACGAGAAGGTCGCGGTGGACGCCGGTCCGACCGGCAACAAGGGCGAGATCGGCTGGTACGTGCCGCCGTGGCTGGCGAAGGCGCACCCGGACGTCCTGGAGTGGAAGAACCTCAACAAGTACGCGTCGCAGTTCCGGACGTCGGAGTCCGGCGGCAAGGGTCAGCTGCTCGACGGTGACCCGTCCTACGTCACCAACGACGCCGCGCTCGTGCAGAACCTCAAGCTGAACTTCAAGGTGGTCTACTCCGGGTCGGAGACCGCCCTGATCACCGCTCTGCGCCAGGCGGAGCAGCAGAAGAAGTGGCTGCTGACGTACTTCTACTCCCCGCAGTGGTTCCTCAACGAGGTCCCGGCGGTGAAGGTGAAGCTGCCCCCGTACACGCCGGGTTGTGACGCCGACCCGAAGAAGGTCGCGTGCGACTACCCCTCGTACGACCTGAACAAGATCGTCGCGAAGAAGTTCGCCGACTCGGGGAGCCCGGCGTACACCCTGGTGAAGAACTTCACCTGGACGAACGAGGACCAGAACGAGGTCGCGAAGTCGATCGCGGTGGACAAGATGTCCGCCGAGGCCGCGGCGAAGGAGTGGGTGGAGGCCAACCAGGACAAGGTCGACGCCTGGCTCAAGGGCGTCTGACGCTCCCCTGATCGCCCCCCCGCCCCAGCCGGGGCGGGGCGGCGGGTCAGGAGATGGCGGCGTGGGCGGCGACGTGTTCCTTCGCGCGGGCGACGAGAGCGCGCGGGTCGTCAGTGAAGAAGCTGACCGCGACGATGTCGCGTTCGCCGCGGGGCGTCCGGACGCGGGTCGGACGGCGGAGGACGGCGTGCACGTTGGTTTCTCCGCCGACCCCGACTTGGAGGGCGGTGCCCCGCTCGGTCTCCGTCTCGTGCAGCGTGCGCATCGAAGACGGAAGCTCGGACTTGGTCACGGTGACGCGCTCGACGACGTCCCACGGCACGACCAGGTCGATCGAACCGCCGTGCCGCACCCGGAGCGCGGACGGCGTCAGCAGATGCGGGTACACCCGCATCCCACCCAGGAACCCGAGCATCCAGACCAGGCCCCAGAGGCCGAGAACGTCGGCGGCCAGCCTGATCCCCTCCCAGGGAAGCAGGAAGTGCACGACCACGGTCTCCACCGCGGACGCGACGATCCACAGCGACAGCACCGGCGTGATCAGCTGCGCGTAACCGAACGGCTCGATGCTCTCCCCGCGGACGTCCGGCCGCCGGAAGACCCACCGCGCGAGGTTGCGGTAGATCCGGACCTCGAACAGCACGGCTCGGCGGGCCAGCGAGAACAGTCGGTTCGTCATGGACGTCCTCCTTCGTCGGGAGAAGCCGTGGCGGTGGGTTCGGCGTCGGCCACGAGTGCGCGGAGTCGTTCGAGCACGCCGGACAGGCTCGTCAGGAACAGCGCCAACTCCTCCGCCGGCATGGGGCCGAACAGCTGATCGGCGAGCTCGTGCTGTCCCTGCTGGAACGCGTCGACGATCGCGGCGCCGTGCTCGGTGACCGTGACGAGCGTGGCGCGCCGGTCGTCTGGGTGCGGTGCGCGCGTCACGAACCCGGTGGCGACCAGCCCGTCGACCAGCCCGGTGATGTTCCGGGCGCTGACGTTCAGCGCCTCGGCCAGGCTGCGCTGCGTGCTGGGCCCCTGCTGTCCGAGGACCCACAGGAGGTGCGCGCGGGGCTCGGTCAGGTGGTCACGCGCGAGGCTCCGCGTCATGTCCTGGTTCAGCAGAACGGTGAGTTCCAGCACGAGGTCGAGCGCCGTGACGGTCGGTTTCGGGGGCGCCATATAGTGAATGTACTTCACTATTACCTGACTTCACAGAGTGGAGCCGTGCCGGGTTTAGGGCGGGACAGGTCGGGAAGCCGAACCCAACAGCCGGAACTCGACCCAGGAGCGGACATGAGCCAGCCACCGCAGCAGCAGGAAGTCCCCGGCACCCAGTCGGAGATGACACCCCGCCCGGACTGCGGGGAGACCAGCTACCGAGGTTCGGGCCGCTTGGTAGGCAAGGCCGCGATCATCACCGGTGCGGACAGCGGGATCGGCCGTGCGGTCGCGATCGCGTACGCGCGCGAAGGGGCCGACGTCCTCATCTCGTACTTGAACGAGCACGGCGACGCCGAGGAGACCGCGAAGTACGTCGAAGAGGCCGGCCGCAAGGCGGTGCTGATGCCCGGCGACGTGTCGCAGCCGCAGCACTGCCGGGACATCGTCGCCAAGGCCCTGCAGGAGTTCGGCGCCGTCGACATCCTGGTGAGCAACGCCGCGTACCAGATGACCCGCGAGTCGCTGGAGGAGATCCCGGACGAGGAGTGGGACTACACGCTGGCGACGAACCTGTCCGCGTTCTTCCACCTCGCCAAGGCCGCGGTGCCGCACATGAAGCCGGGTGCGTCGATCATCGGCAGCTCCTCGGTGAACTCCGACATGCCGAAGCCGACGCTCGCTCCGTACGCGGCGACGAAGGCCGCGATCGCGAACTTCTGCGCGAGCCTGGCCCAGATGCTCGGCGAGAAGGGCATCCGCGTGAACAGCGTCGCGCCCGGGCCGATCTGGACGCCGCTGATCCCGGCGACGATGCCGCCGGAGAAGGTGGCGGAGTTCGGGGAGAACACGCCGCTGGGACGGGCGGGGCAGCCGGTCGAGTTGGCGCCGGTGTACGTGCTGCTCGCGTCCGACGAGGGCAGCTACATCTCCGGCGCGCGCGTCGCCGTCACCGGCGGACGCCCCATCCTCTGAGCGCGCCCCGCCCCGCGCGATGGCGGCGCGGATTTTCGGGAAGACCACCTCTCAGCCGCGCCGGAGAGGTGGTCTTCCCGAAAACGTGCCCCAGCCCCGCCCGAGGCCCGCGCTCGCGCCGGGCGGCGAGCGCGGCGGGGGAGTCAGGCCAGGACGCGGCGGGCTATGGCGTCGCCGGCGGCGCGGAGCGTGGCCAGGTCGTGGTCGACCAGGGCCCCGTCCCGCTTGACGACCCGGCCGTCGACCAGCACCGTCTGCACGTTGGCCGGCCCCAGCGCGGTGACGACGGCCCCGGCCAGCGTTCCGGCGCCGGTCAGGTGTGACAACCCGTCGAGCAGAACCACGTCCGCACGCCGACCCACCGTCAGCGCGCCGACCTCATCGGCCAGCCCGATCGCCCGCGCGCTGTCCAGGGTGACGGCCGGGAGGAAGTCGGCCGCCGGTACCAGCGTGTGCGTCCGCATCCGCTCGGTGCGCAGCGTGTCCCGGAGCGGCTCGAACAGGTCAGGGGTGGCGTTCACGACGACGTCCGTACCGAGCCCGGCGCGGCCACCGGCGTCGCGGAACCGCCCGTACGGAGACGCGCCGTGCCCCATCGTGGCCTCCACGACCGGGGTGATCGTCACGCCGGCGCCCGACTCGACCAGCCGGGCGGCGTCCTCGTCGGTCATCGCGTTCAGGTGGACGAGGTTGAGGTCCGGGCCGAGTAACCCGGCGTCCGCGAGCCGCTCGACGGACCCGCCGGGCCCTCCCGAGGCGTGGAACGACACGGTGACGCCCAGCTCGCGCCCGAACGCCAGGTGGCGGACCGCGTCGTCCCAGTCGCCAGCCTCCGGCCCGAGGATCGCGAGCGCTCCGGTGACCCGGCCGGTGCTCTTCGCCAGCCGCCTGGCGTCGTCCTCGCGGTCGGGAGAGCCGGACGCCACGACCGCGCGGACGCCCGCGACGGTGAACGCGTCGACGACCGCATCGGTGTGTTCCGCGGTCACCAGCGTGTTGCTCCAGTCGAACAGCGTGGTGACGCCCGCGTCGAGTGCCTCCGCGGCGCCGAGCAGCGCGGCCGCGTGCGCGTCCTCCGGGCGGTACGCGGAGAGCGCCCGCCCCAGCACCGTGCGGAAGTAGTCGGCGAGCGTCATGTCGGCGCCGATGCCGCGCAGGGGCGCCTGCCACACGTGCCGGTGACCGTCGACCAAGCCCGGTATCGCGACCAGGCCGGAGGCGTCGATCACCTCGGCGTCCGGCGGGGGTCGGAGGCCGGGGCCGAGGGCGGTGATCACGCCGTCCTCGATCAGCAGGGTCGCCGTGGGCAGCTCGGGGCTGCCGTCGGCGGGGATCATGTGGGCGTCGACGAGGGCGATGCGCATATTTGCCTCCCTAGAAAGCTTTTCAAAAAGCTATCTGGAAAGCTTTTGGTGCGCAAGGTGGTCGATACGATGCCGACGTGGAGCGCGATCTGGTCGACGGCATCAGCGAGACGTGGCAGCGGGAGCTGCCGGGCGTCGTCGGCGACGAGTTGGCGCTGGCCAAGCGGGCCGCGCGGGTGTCCGGCCTGTTCGCCGAGCGGGTCGACGCCGAGCTGGCGCGACTGGGCCTCACCAAGGCGGAGTACGAGATCCTCGCGGTGCTCCGCGCGTCCGGAGAGCCGTATCGGCTACGCCCGTCCGATCTCTCCCAGCGGCTGATGCTGTCCTCCGGCGGAACCAGCAACCTGCTGCGTCGCCTCACCGCAGCGGAGCTGATCGAACGCGCGCCGGACCCGGGGGACGGGCGGAGTTCCTGGGTCGCGCTGACACCGCACGGGGTGAAGACCGCGGAAGAAGCCCTGAAAGCGGCGACCGCCGCGCAGGACGCGTTGCTCCGCGCCGTCCCCCCGGACGTCACCCGAAATGCGATCGACGCCCTGCGCGCCCTCCTGATCGCGCTCGGCGACTCGCCCTGACGGCGCGCGCTCGAAAGTGTGGTGTGGGCACCCGCCCACACCACACTTCGTGGTCGCCGGCGATCAGATCAGCGTGCCGCCGGACGCCTCGATGCGCTGGTTGGTCACGTACCCGTAGCGGTCGCTGAGCACCGCGGCGACGACCCCGCCGACGTCGTCGGGCTCGCCGACCCGGCCCAGCGCGGTCTCGCTCCCGAGACGGTCACGGAGCGCGGGAGTGTCCCGAACCATCCCGCCGGCGAAGTCGGTCGCGATCGCACCCGGCGCGACGACGTTCACCGTGATCCCGCGCGGCCCGAGCTCCTGCGCCAGGTAGTGCGTCAGCACCTCCACGGCGCCCTTCATCGACGCGTAAGCCGCGTAACCCGGGCGGGTGAACCGGGTGAGCCCGGTCGAGAGGTTGACGATCCGCCCGCCGTCGGCGATCAGCGGCGCGAGCGCCTGGGTCAGGAAGAACACTCCTCGGAAGTGGACGTTCAGCAGCGCGTCGAACGTTTCCAGCGGCGTCTCGGCGAACGAGCCGTAGAGGCCGACGCCGGCGTTGTTGACCAGGTGGTCGAACATGTCGCGTCCCCAGCGCTCGGCCAGCGCCGCGCGGACCTCGGTGACGAAGTCGGCGTGCGTCTCCACCGCGCCGACGTCGAGCCGGAGCGCCACGGCGGTGCGGCCGAGCTTCGTCGCGGCGTCGACGACGTCCTGTGCTTCCGCGGCGTTCGACCGGTACGTGAGGATCAGGTCGACGCCGTCCTCGGCGAGTTGGAGTGCGGTGTTCCGTCCGAGGCCACGGTTGGCGCCGGTGATGAGGGCGATTTTTGGCATGACTGTCTCCAGACACTGTGCTCGAAAGGGGAAACTCAGATGTCGACGCGGTCGCCGAGGACCGCGAGGAGCTGCAACTTCTCGTAGCTCTCGGTGCCCGGTGCCGCGGTGAAGACCAGCAGGGTCTGCGACTGATCCGGGTCCAGGAGCGTCTGGCACTGCAGCTCGAGGACGCCCAGCTCCGGGTGGCTGATGCGCTTGAAATCGGGGTGGGTGGAGGTGATGTCGTGCTCCGCCCAGACCGCCGCGAACTCCGGACTCGCGGCGAGCAGCGCGTCCACGATCGCGGCGGACCGGGAGCCCTTGCCCTCGATCAGGTAGGCGTCGCGCAGCTTCGCGGTGAACGCCCGCCCGTGGATCGGGTGATCCTCTTCCGGGTAGATGAGCCGCGACCGGGGATCGGTGTACCAGCGGTACACCGTGCTGCGGGCCATCCCGGTGAACCGCGTCTGGTCGCCGAGTAGCGCTTTGGCCATCCGGGTCTGGCGCAGCGCCTCGCCCAGGCGGGTGAGGACCATCGCCGGTGTGTCGTCGAGCCGGTCGAGGATCCGCATCATGCCGGGGTTGAGGTGCTCGGTGCGGAGCGACCGCTGCGGCGCGGTGAACCCGGCGATGCGGAACAGGTGGTCCCGCTCGTCGAGCGACAGGTGCAGGCCCCGGGCGATCGCGGCGAGCATCTGCTCGGACGGGTTCGGACCGCGCTGCTGCTCGATCCGGGTGTAGTAGTCGGCCGACATGCCGCAGAGCGCGGCGACCTCCTCCCGGCGGAGGCCACCGGTGCGGCGGCGCGGGCCGCGGGGCAGCCCGACGTCCTCCGGCTGGAGCGCTTCGCGCCGCGACCGGAGGAACTCGGCCAACTGCGCCCGGTCTGCCATGAGTGCTCCTCGATACGGATCCTCGGTACGGATCAAGGATGACTCGCGCCCCAGGGGACAGTAAGGACGCGTTGATCCAGGGATCTTTCGTCCCTGCCTCGGTGACGACGGTGCGCGGCGTGCGCAACGATGTGCCGCGCGACCAATCCGATCGGCGGGCGGATCCGAATGCCTTCGGAGCGCCGGTCACCGAGGAGGGCATCGCACGCATGGACCGCTGGAGACGAGCCCGCGCCACCGCGCCCCCACCCGACCGGGACGACACCGTGCGCGCCGACGCGCTGGGCCTCCTGCTCACCGAGGTGGCTCGCGGCAACGACGACGCGTTCGCGCGGCTCTACGACGAGGTGTCGCCACGGGTCTACGGGCTGGTGCTGCGAGTGGTCCGCGATCCGTCCCAGGCCGAGGAGGTCACCCAGGAGGTCCTCGTCGAGGTCTGGCGCACCGCCACCCGGTTCGATCCGGCGCGCGGTACGGCGTCCGGATGGATTTTGACGTTGGCGCATCGGCGGGCGGTCGACCGGGTCCGTACCGCACAGGCGGCGACCGACCGGGAGCGGCGGGCGTCGGTGCCGGAGGCACCGGCGTACGACGTGGTGGCCGACGAGGTCGCCGGACGGCTGGAGCACCAGCAGGTGCGGCGTTGCTTAGCCGGGCTGACGGACCTCCAGCGGGAGGCGATCACGTTGGCGTACTACGGGGGACGGACCTACCGCGAGGTGGCCGCCGCGCTCGACCTCGCGTTGCCGACCGTGAAGACCCGTATGCGGGACGGCCTGATCCGACTGCGTGACTGCCTGGGAGTAGGCGCATGAACGACCACCTGGACCTGCTGAACGGCGCCTACGCACTCGACGCTCTGGACGACGTCGAGCGCGCGGCGGTCGAGCGGCACCTGCGCACCTGCACGTCGTGTGCGGTCGAGGTGGCCGAGTTCGGCGAGGCCGCGGCCCGGCTCGGTGCGGCCGCGGCGGTGGCGCCACCGCCCGACCTACGCGCCCGGGTGCTCGCGGAGGCCAGAGCCACCAGGCAGGGCCCGGCCCGGATGCGGAAGCCGCCGCCGCGACCGCGTCGACTGGCGGTGGCGGCCGCCGCGGTGGCGGTGCTGGCCGGGACCGCCGGGACGACGTGGTGGGTCCAGGAGAACCGGGTCACCGACGAGCGAGCCCGGGTCGTCGCGGCCGAGCAGGAATCAGCCCGGATGCGGGCGGTGCTGGCGGCTCCGGACGCCACGCTGAAAACGTCCGAGAACTCCCGAGGCGGACGGTTCGCGGCGGTGTACTCGGCCGCCGAGGGAGCTGCCGTGCTGTCGTTCGACGGGCTCGGCGACGTGCCGTCGGGCAAGACGTACCAGCTCTGGCGGATCGTCGGGGGAATCCCGCGGTCGCTGGCGGTGCTGCCCCCGGACGCGCGCGGCGGAACCCGGGTGGTGGGCGACCTGGAGCCGGCCGACGAGTTGGCGGTGAGCGTCGAGGACGAAGGCGGTGCGCCGCAGCCCACCGACGTCTACGCGACCGTGGCGCTGAACTGAATGCGCGCTCGGCTGACCTGGATGGTGTTCGTCCTCACCGCGGTGTTCACGGCGGTCGGGTACGCCGAACCGGCGGTGGTCGACGCGCTGGGACGTGATCCCGCGGTCCACGACGGCGAGGTCTGGCGCCTGGTGACGCCGATCCTGGTGAACCCGCAAGGCTGGGGCCAGATCTTCAACAACGGCATCGGGCTGCTGATCCTGGGGGCGATCGCCGAGCGGGTCTACGGCCGGGTGCGGTGGGCCGTGCTGTACCTGACCGGCGGAGTCGTCGGCGAGGTCTACAGCTACGCGATCGACTACTACAGCGCGGGCTCGTCGGTGGCGGTCGCCGGGTTGCTGGGCGGCGTCGCGGTGTGGCTTCTCGTCGGTTCGGCCGGGCTGCCGTCGGCGATCCGGGCCGGTGCCGGGCTGCTGCTGGTGGGCGCGGCGGTCCTGGCCGCGTCCGGCGACAACCACGGCGCTCCGGTGCTGGCCGGTGCGGTGGTCGGCGCCGTCCTGATCGTCTGGGCCCGACGTAGGGGAGAGCCGCTTAGAGTTCCCTCATGGGAGTGACCGTGGCGGAGATGCGCGCGCTGGCGCTCGCGCTGCCCGAGGCCGTCGAGATCGAGACGTGGGGGCACCCCACGTTCCGCGTCCGCAATAAAATGTTCGCGTCCTGCGCCTCCGACGACACACCGGAGCCGACCGCCACGTTCAAGGCGACGCTCGACGAGCAGGCGGAGCTGCTCGCCGAGGACCCGGGTGTCTACGGCGTGCCCGCGTACGTCGGGCATGCCGGGTGGGTGCAGGTGCGTCTCGAGGCGATCGCCTCCGACGTCCTCCGCGAGCACCTGATGGACGCGTGGCGCCGCACCGCACCGAAGCGCGTCGTCGCCGCGTTCGACGCCACGCTCGACGACGCCTAAATGTGGTGTGGGCGCCCGCCCACACCACACTTGGACGTCAGAACGCCGGGTCGGTCAGGAGCTTGTCCAACCGCACCGGGAGGTCGCGCACGCGCACACCCGTCGCGTGATGGATCGCGTTGACGATCGCGGCCGGCGACCCGACGATCCCGATCTCCCCGATGCCCTTCACACCCAACGGGTTGACGGCCGGGTCGTCCTCGTCGATCCACGCCGCGTCGATCCACTCGACGTCGGCGTGCACCGGCACGTGGTACTCGGCCAGGTCGTGGTTGACCCAGTCGCCGGTGGACGGGTCGAGCACGCTCTCCTCGTGCAGCGCCATGCCCATCCCCATCGTCATGGCGCCGATGAACTGGCTCCGGGCCGTGCGCGGGTTGAGCACCCGGCCGACGGCGTAGGCCCCGAACAGCCGGGAGACCCGCACCTCGCCGGTGTCGGCGTCCACCCGTACCTCGGCGAAGTGCGCGCCGAACGCGTGTTTCCCGGCGTTCTCCCGTGCCTTCACCTGGGGCGTGGCGTCGAACGTCGCGGTCAGCCCCTCGGCAGGCACCGGCCCGGTCAGCCGGGACAGCTGCTCCCGCAGTGCCCGGCATGCTCCGTCGACGGCCCAGCCCCACGACGCGGCCCCGGACGACCCACCGGCGATCGACGCCTTCGGCAGCGCGCTGTCGCCGATCCGGACCGTGACCCGCTCGAGCGCGACGCCCAGGGCGTCCGCCGCGACCTGGTGCAGGATCGTGCGTGCCCCGGTTCCGATGTCGACGGCCGCGACGTCGACGGTGACGGCTCCGGTGGCGTCCATCGTCGCGGACGCCGTCGAGGGCAGCACCATCGACGGGTACGCCGCGCCCGCGACGCCGGTACCGATCCACCAGTTGCCCTCCCGACGCTGCCGGGGCCGGGGATCGCGGCCACCCCAGCCGAACCGCTCGGCGCCGAGGCGGAGACACTCCAGGTACTGCCGACTGCTGAACGGCGTGCCGTCCTCCGGCTCGACGTCCGGCTCGTTCCGCACCCGCAGCTCGATCGGGTCGATCTCCAGCGTCGCCGCGAGCTCGTCGATCGCGCACTCCAGCGCCAGCATCCCCGGCGCCTCGCCCGGCGCCCGCATCCAGCGCGGCGTCGGCATGTCCAGCCGGGTCAGCCGGTGCGACGTGCGGCGGTTCGGGGCTGCGTACATGTGCCGGGTGACTACCGCCGGCTGCTCGGCGTACTCGTACAGCGTCGACGTCTGCTCGACCACGTCGTGGGCGATCGCGGTCAGTACACCGTCGGCGGTCGCGCCGAGCCGGACCCGCTGGATCGTCGGAGTGCGGTGTCCGACCATCGAGAACAGCGCCTGCCGGGGGAGCGCGAGCCGCACCGGGATGTCGACGACCTGGGCAGCCATCGCAGCCAGGATCGTGTTGGGGCGGGTACTGCCCTTCGATCCGAACCCGCCGCCGACGTGTTCGGTGACCACGTGCACCTGGCCGACGTCCAGACCGAAGACCCGCGCCACCTGCTTCGCGATCGCGGACGGACCCTGGTTCGAGTCGTAGAGAACCAGGTCGTCGCCCACCCAGAACGCGGTCGTCGCGTGCGGCTCCATCGGGTTCGGGTGCAGCGCCGTCGTCGAGTACGTGACGTCCACGCTCGCCGCCGCGGCGGCGAGCGCGGCCTCCACGTCGCCCTGCGACGTGTCCGCCGGGTCTCCCGTGTTGAGCTTCTCCGGCGTGTAGAGGCCCGGATGGTCCGCGGTGAGCTCGGCGTCGTGCTCCTCTTCGGTAATGCTCAGTCGGACGCTCTGCGCGCCGCGTCGTGCGGCTTCCAGCGTTTCGGCGACGACCAGCGCGACCACTTGCCCCCGGTAGCTGATCCGCGACGACTGGAGTACCTGCAGCTCGGGGTCGTCGCTCCGGCGCAGTTTCGGCGCGTTGCCGTGCCAGAGCGTGGCCAGGACGTCGTCGTCGTCCGGGGTGTCGATCGCGGTGAGGACGCCCCGCGCCACCGGCGACTGCACCACCCACGCGTAGGCGACGTTCTCCATCGGGTACTCGACCGCGTAGCGGGCGGCGCCGGTGACCTTGAGCGGACCCTCGATCCGCGCGACCGGTGTCCCGATCGAGCCGGGGCGGGTGGGGGCCGTCGTCATCGCGGGCCTCCCTGGACGAGCTGCGTCAGCGTGGCGGCGACCAGGTTGCGGATCAGCGTCACCTTGAACGCGTTGTCTCGGAGCGGCTCGGCCGCGGCCAGCTCGGCGTCGGCCGCAGCCAGGAATTCCTCCCGGGTGGCCGGGCGCCCGCGCAGCTCCTCCTCGGCTCGGCGTGCCCGCCACGGCTTGTGCGCGATCGCGCCGAACGCGAGCCGGACGTCGTCCACGGTGCCGTCCGACCAGACCTTCACGGCTGCGGCCACCGAACCGACCGCGAATGCGTAGGACGCGCGGTCGCGGGCCTTGCGATAGGCGCTGGGGTAGTTGTCGGGCAGCGGTGGGAGGTCCACCGCGGTGATCAGCTCGCCGTCCGCCAGGACGGTGTCGCGCTGCGGCTCGTCGCCGGGCAGCCGGTGCAGCTGGTCGATCGGGATCGTGCGCTCGCCGTCCGGACCGGATACCCGGACGACGGCTTCCAGGGCGACCAGCGCGACCGCCATGTCGGAGGGGTGCGTGGCGACGCAGTGCTCCGAGGCGCCGAGGATCGCGAGGTTGCGGTGGTCACCCTCGCGCGCCGGACAGCCGCTGCCCGGCGTCCGCTTGTTGCAGTTCTTCGTCGGGTCCATGAAGTACCGGCAGCGGGTCCGCTGGAGCAGGTTCCCGCCGGTCGTGGCCATGTTCCGCAGCTGGCCGGACGCACCGGCGAGCAGCGCCTGGCTGAGCAGCGGGTAGTGCCGCCGGACGACCGGGTGCGCGGCCAGCTCGCTGTTGCGGACACACGAGCCGATCCGCAAGCCGCCGTCCGGCCGCCGGACGACGTCGTGCAGCGGCAGCTGGTTGATGTCGACGAGCGTGTCGGGGGTGGCGACCCCGAGCTTCATCAGGTCGACGAGGTTCGTGCCGCCGGCGAGGAAGGTGCCGCCGGTCGAGACAGCTTCGTCGATCTCCGTGACGGCGCGGTACTCGAACGTCTTCACCGGGCCGCCGCCAGGATCGCGTCGACGATGTTGGGGTAAGCCCCGCAGCGGCACAGGTTGCCGCTCATCCGTTCCCGGACTTCGTCCCGGTCGAGCTCCGGTTCGGTGCCGTCCGTGACCGCGCTGGGCCAGCCCTGCGCGACCTCGTCGAGCATCCCGACCGCCGAGCACACCTGGCCGGGCGTGCAGTAGCCGCACTGGTACCCGTCGTGCTCCAGCATCTCCCGCTGCACGGGGTGCAGATCGTCCGGCCTGCCGAGGCCCTCGATCGTCGTGATCCGGGCCGACTGCTGCGAGATCGCGAGGATCAGGCAGCTGTTGACCCGCCGCCCGTCGAGCAGCACCGTGCAGGCGCCGCACTGGCCGTGGTCGCAGCCCTTCTTGGCGCCGGTCAGCTCGAGGTGTTCGCGGAGCACGTCGAGCAGGGTGGTGCGCGGATCGACGGTCAGGTGGTGCGTGACGCCGTTGACGGTGAGCGGGAAGCTGACGCGGGGAGACTCGGGCATAACGCCGATCTACCCTGCTCGACGAGCGTTAATTCGTGAGCGACGCGGTGTGGTCCGGGACGAAGCGCTGGGCGTCGCGCGGCGGGCGCTTGTACCCGGAGGACTTCGGACGCTTCGGCAGCGCGAGGTTCGGTTCGCTGATCTGCTCGTACGGCACGGACGACAGCAGGTGGGCGATCATGTTCAGCCGCGCGGCGCGTTTGTCGTCGCTCTCCACGACGTGCCAGGGCGCCTCCGGGATGTCGGTGTGCACGAACATCTCGTCCTTGGCGCGGGAGTAGTCCTCCCAGCGGGCGATCGACTCGACGTCCATCGGCGAGAGCTTCCAGCGGCGCAGCGGGTCGGTGAGCCGCGACTCGAACCGCCGCTGCTGCTCGGCGTCGCTCACCGAGAACCAGTACTTGCGGACCAGGATGCCGTCCTCGACCAGCATCCGTTCGAACAGCGGGCACTGGTGCATGAAGCGCCGGTACTCGTCCTCGGTGCAGAAGCCCATCACCCGCTCGACGCCGGCCCGGTTGTACCAGGAGCGGTCGAACAGCACGGCCTCCCCGGCGGTCGGAAGGTGCTGGATGTAGCGCTGAAAGTACCACTGGCCGCGTTCCCGCTCGGTCGGAGCGGGCAGGGCGACGGTACGGGCGAATCGGGGATTGAGGTACTGGCTGACCCGGCTGATCGTGCCGCCCTTGCCGGCGGCGTCCCGCCCTTCGAAGAGGACGAGTAGCCGGTTGCCGGACTCGCGCAGCCAGGCCTGCATCGCCACCAGCTCGGTCTGGAGGCGGAGCAGCTCGTCCTCGTATGCCTTCTTGGGAATCCGCGCCGCTCGTGTTGCCTCGTCGATGTCCGGCGTCCGCTTGGCCATCCGGTGCTCCTCCCGGTGAACTTCCGTCGCCGCTACGTTCCGGCGTCGGTGTTCACTTTCCCGCAAACCGCCGTGCTCACGCGGGGACGGGGTTCGGGGGTGGGTCGCCGGCCAGCACCGCGAGGATGTTGTCGACCGCCATCGCCGTCATGGCCGCGCGGGTCTTCGCGGTCGCGCTTCCCACGTGCGGTGTCAGCACGACGCGCGGACCGCACGCGAGCAGGTCCGGATGGACGTCGGGCTCGTTCTCGAACACGTCCAGCCCCGCGCCCGCGATCCGCCCGGCTCGCAGCGCCGCCGCCAGGTCGACCTCGCTCACCAGCCCGCCCCGGCCGGTGTTGACGAGGATCGCGCCCGGGCGCATCAGGGCCAGCGTCTCCCGGTTGATCAGGTGCCGCGTCTCGTCGGTCAGTGGAGCGTGCAGGCTCACGACGTCGGATTCGGCGAGCAGTTGCTCGAGCGGGAGCCGCTCGGCGGCGAACCGCTCCTCAGCGGCCGGGTGCGCGCTGCGGGCGGTGTAGCGGATCGTCATCCCGAATCCGAAGTGGGCGCGCTGCGCGACCGCCTCGCCGATTCGCCCCAGCCCGACGATGCCGAGCGTCGCGCCGGAGATGTCGATGCCCATCGGTTCGTGCAGCAGCCGGAACGGCCCGGTGCTGCCCGAGCGGACGGTCGCGTCGGATTCGGGGATGTGCCGGGCGACCGCGAGCATCAGCGTCATCGCGAGGTCAGCCGTCGCGTCGGTGAGGACGTCCGGCGTGTGGGTGACGACGACGTCGGCCTCGGACGCCGCCCGGACGTCGATGTTGTCGTAGCCGGTCGCGATCGTGGCGACGATCCTCAGCGACGTCTCCTCGAACACCTCGGCGGTGATCCGGTCGCTGAGCTGGCTCAGCAACGCGTCGGCGCCGTCGGTCGCGGCTCGGACCTCCTCGGCGGTGAGCCCCCGTGGGGAGTCGAGCACGACGACGTCGTGCCCGGCGGCTCGGAGCCGGTCGAGCCCTTCGGCGTGGACGGGTTGGGTGACGACGATGCGCGAGGCCATACCGTCTGGATATCAGGCTCCCTGGTTTTCGGCCGCTCGCCGTGGCTACTGGGCCTCAGGCGTCCACCGGGGGTCGCGGCCGGTGAGGCCGAGGAGCCGATCGAGCACCGGCGCATCGGCGGGAACCGGCACCTCGGGCCCGTACACCCCCATCTCCCTGCCCTGGTCCGCGGTCGCCGCTACCCCTTCGTACACGGCCTGCACCACGTCGTCGTCCCAGCGCGGCGACTGACCGGTGGCGCGGGCCAGGTCCCACCCGTGCACGACCAGCTCACCCAGGGCCATCCCGCCGATCATCGACGCGGGCATCTTCATCGGCCCGCCCATCCGGGTGGTGCCCTGCCAGGCGTCCGGCTCGCTCCACGCCTTCGCCAGTTCGTCGAGGTGAGCCTCGAGCGCCTTGGCCCAGTCGCCGTCGGTCAGGTCGACGTCCTGCTCGTTCGGGGCCGGCGGCGCGACTGCCTCCTTGCGGGCCGCGCCGACCAGCGACGGACCCCAGAACAGCAGGTGGTTCAGCAGCGCACGCACGTCGTATTCGCTGCAGGGTGTCGGCGCGGCGAGGTGCTCGGCGCGGAGCCCTCGGACGACGTCGACGGTGGGCTGCGCGGTCGCCGTGACCAGCGTGTACATGTGATTTCTCCTTCCGGCGGTGCGATTTCACGCTAGCGGCGCTGTCTTGAAGAAAAGCGACGCCGTAGGCTCCGGCCATGGACGCGCGGGGGCTGCGTGGCCGGTGGTCGGACTTCCAGCGGCACTGGTTCGAGGAGCCGTCGGCGGACCTCGCGCCGTTCGTCCAGCACTACTGGGCGGTCCACTGGGACCTCCGAGACCAGGCTCCCTACCGGCAGCTCCTCCCGCCGGGCGTCAACGTGCACCTGTCTTTCGTCGACGACGAGCCGGGCACGGTGCGCGGGCCGATGCGCTCGTACTCCCATCGGACGCTGGAGGGCACCGGCCGGGTGTTCGGCGTGGCGTTCCGGCCCGGGCGCTTCCGGCCGTTTCTCGCCGGCCCGGTGTCCGAGCTCGCCGACCGGGCGGTGCCCGCGTCCGTGGTCTTCCGCCGCGAGCTGCGGCTCTCCTCGGAAGAAACACTGGTGGACGAGGTGGAGCGGTTCCTCCGGGCTGATCTCCCGCCCGACGACCCGGCGGCGGATGCGGCTCGTGCCGCGGTCGAGCTGATCGCGGCGGAGCCGTCGCTGACCCGCGTGGATCTCCTCGCCGACCGGCTCGGCGTCGGCATCCGGCAGTTGCAGCGGCTGTTCGTCGAGTACGTCGGGGTGGGGCCGAAGTGGTGCATCCGCCGGTCCCGGATCGCCGAGGCGACGTCGCGGCTGGCCGCCGGGGAGGCGGTCGACTGGGCGCGGCTGGCGGCGGAGCTGGGCTACGCCGACCAGGCGCACTTCAGCCGGGACTTCACCGCGATCCTCGGCGAGCCGCCGACCCGCTACGCGCAGCGCTACCCCGGGTAGCTCCCCGGGCGGCCGACGACTTCGGCGAGCCAGGACGGGTCGAAAACCGCGGCGAGGTCGTCGCCGGTACCGGCGTCCACCGGCTCTGGTTCACCCGCTCGACCGGAGCGGACGTCGACGAACGTGACGCCGGTGCGCTGCAGCGTCGTCAGGTGACCGGCCCACGCCGGGTGGCCCCACAGCGCGTCGCTCACCATCGGGACGAGCGTCAACGGGGTGCGGCTGGCCAGCGCCTCGCAGACCAGGCCGGCGGCGTAGTTGTCCATCAATCCGGTGGCGAGCTTGTTGACCGAGTTGAACGTCGCCGGGCAGACGACGACGTGCCCCGGCGTCGGAAAGCGTTTCGGCTCGCCAGGACGCCGCTGCTCGACCAGGGGCGCTTCGCCGGTGACCCGTTCCACCGCATCGGCGTCCACCCAGTTCGTGGCCGCAGCGGTCGCCACGACGCGGACGCGCCAGCCCTGGGCCTTCATCGCGGCCGCCACGTCGTGGACGCGCGCGGCCAGCGGTGCGCCACACGCGACCAGCGCCAGGTACTCACTCACGGCGAGGAGGCTAGCCGACGCCCGGCTCCGGGTACGGTTCGGCGGTGCAGCGGACGGTGACCGCCGAGAACCTCGGCGCCTGGGTGCTGAAGGGCAACGCCGACCGGGTGGATCTGGCCGGCCGATTCGCCGACGAGCCGCGCGTCGGCCAGTGGTGCGTCCGACCGGGCTACCGCGCCCGGCTGATGCGAGCCGGGCAGCCGGTGGTGTTCTGGGCCAGCGGATCGCGGGCCGGCGTCTGGGGCGTCGGTCGCCTGACCGGGCCGGCGGAGCTTCTGGATGACGGCGGCTGGCACGTGCCGCTCGACCTGGCGATCGCGCCGGAGCCGCTACGGGTGCCGCGGTCGGTGCTACGGGACGACGCGCGGCTCGCCGACATCGAGGTGTTCCGTCAGCCGCAGGCGTCCAACCCGTCGTTCCTCACCGTCGAGCAGTTCGCGGCGCTGCGCTCGCACTGGGTGCGGTAACCGTTGCGCCTACTCGGATAAGTTGCCGTCCAGGAAGTGCTCGGCGAGGTCGGGCCTGCTCTGAAGGCAGTGGATGCTGGTCAGCCTCCGCAGCAGGAGCTCCGCCTCGAACGGCAGGCCTTCGCAGCTCTGGTTGCGTGCGGCAGCCAGGAGCGTGAGCTGGGTCCCCTGGATGGCGTTGTTCCACTCTTCGTGGAACTGCTCGGCGAGCCTGACGATCTCGAGAGTCAGGGCGTAGTCCATCTCTGCTCCTCGGTTCGCAGCACGTGTGGGGCTACCGAGACAGAGCGCGTCGCACGCCGACTGATACGCCGCGCGTTTGCCGGAATCGGGCGCGATCTCATCCGGAACGGACGAGGCGTCGGGGCGCCGCGAGCGGCGAGACTGCGCGAGTCGTCGCACCAGGAAGAGGAGATGAGGCATCGTGGACAGCGCCGGACTCGTCGTGCTCGCCCTCGGCCTGCTGCTCTGCTTCGCCGGCGTGAGGTCGATCAACCTGGCGATCCTGGCCTGCGGATTCGCCGTCGGGTGGCTGCTGACCGAACCGTTCGACGCGTCCGTCTGGACGGCGTTGATCATCGCGCTAGCCGCGGCCATCGGCGTCTGGGTGGTCGCACACCTCGTCTTCCGGGTCGCCCTGTTCTTCGTCGGCGGACTCGCTGGTGCGGTGATCGGGGCCAAGCTCTTCGGGCTTCTTCAGCCGAGCGGGGGCAGCGTGGTGCTGGCCGTGCTGTTCGTCGCGGCCAGCGGCTTCATCGGGGGGATCCTCACCCAGCGGTTCCGGCAGAGCGCGCTCGCCGTCGCTTGTGCGCTCGGCGGCGCCGGGCTGGTGCTGAGCGGCCTCGCCCGCATCGACCCGGACGTCTTCGGGTTCCTACGCGCCCCGGACGCGACGTGGGAGGTGACGCTCGCGACGGCGCTGTGGCTCGGCCTCGCCCTACTGGGGTGGGTGGTCCAGCGGCAGCAGCTCCGTGGACGGCGAGCCCGGGTTCTGGCCGACTGAACAACGTGCCCTCGGGCAGATTCGAACTGCCGACACCCGCTTTAGGAGAGCGGTGCTCTATCCCCTGAGCTACGAGGGCCCGGCCCGGCGTCGCCGCCGACCGCGTGCGGAGCCGCACGGCTTGCGCCGCTCGGATCCGGCCCCAGCGTATCGGTAACCGGCCCGCTCGCGTTCCGACTATCCCGCCTTCCGGCGCGACCTGCGCCGATTCACGCCGAATCGGCCTCCACGGTGCCCGTGGAAGCCGATTCGGCGTGAATCCGCGTCGACCCGCCTGCGTTCACCGCGCAGCGGCGGACACCTCGGACGCTGTGCCGCGGGTCAGGGTCGCCAGCGCTAGCACCGCGATCGCCGCGGATACCACCATCACGATCGCCATCGGCACCGCCGTGCCCTCTCCGCCGAGGCCCACCAGCGGCGAGACGACCGCCGCCAGGGCGAACTGCGACGCGCCGATCACCGCCGAGCCGGTACCGGCCGCGGACGGCGTCTGGGCGATCGCGAGCGACGTCGCGTTGCCCATCACGAAACCCACCGACGTAACGCACAGCCAGAGCAACACGAGCACCGCGACCGTGGTCAGCGCGCCGGTGAGCGTCAACGCCGCGAGGACGGACGTCCAGACGAGCAGCGAACCCACCCCGAAGATCAGCAACCGTCGCGGGCCGAAGCGGCTGACGATCCGGGCGCTGGTCAGGCTGCCGAGCGTGAGTCCCACCGCGTTCGCCGCGAACGCTACCGAGAACCAGCCGGACGACAGGCCGAACACGGTCTGCAGCACGAACGGCGACGCGGAGATGTACCCGAACAGCGCTCCGAACGTGAAGACGAACGTCAGCGTGTAGCCGACGTATCGGCGGTTGCCGAGCACGGTCCGGGCGCCGCGCAGCGTCGCACCGAGGCCGCCGCCCTGCCGCTGGGCGGGCGGCAGTGTCTCGCGGAGCACGAAGAACGACCCGAGCAGCATCAGGACCGCCGCTCCGGTGAGGACGCCGAAGACGCCGCGCCAACCGACCGGGCCGAGCAGCGCACCACCGATCAGCGGCGCCACCACCGGCGCGATCCCGCCGATCGTCATGAGCACGGAGAAGATGCGCGCGGCGGACGCGCCGCGGACGGTGTCGGCCACGATCGCCCGGCCGAGAACTACGCCGGCGGCGCCGGCGAAGCCCTGCAGGAACCGGAATGCGATCAGTGCTCCGACGTTCGGCGCTGCCGCGCACAACGCGGACGCCAGGATGCAGACCGCCGCGCCGACGAGTAGCGGACGCCGCCGGCCCCAGCGATCGGAGAGCGGGCCGATCACCAGCTGCCCGATCGCCAACCCGGCCATGAACGTGGTGAGCGTGAGCTGCACGCTCGACGCGTCCGTGCGGAGTTCGTCCGCCATCGTCGGGAAGCCCGGCAGGTACATGTCGGTCGCCAGCGGCGCGATCGCCGAGAGCAGCGCCAGCGTCAGGACCGCGAGCACCGGAAGCGCCGCATGAGCCGGGGCGCCCTCAGCGGAGCCGGTGCGCGCGTCCAGGGACGGGTGGGTGGCCGATGACATCAAGTCTGCGCTCCAGTGCTCGCTCCGCTTCCACGCCGAAGCTTATGTATTCATACATAAGCTAGTATCGGCGTGTGTCCGGGGAGAAGACAGCGCCCGAGGCTGTGGCGCTCCTCTCAGGCGAGCTCGCGGCGCTGCTCCACGACGTCTCGCGGCAGCTCCGCACGGCCGCGCACGCCGAGGTCAACCTCGTGCCGCTGCCCGACTCCGAGCGCGACGTCCTGCGCTACGTCGGCAGGCACCCCGGCATCGGTGTCGGTGTCGTCGCGCGTGAGCTGCGCATGAAGAGCAGCAACGTCAGCGCGGCGGTGCGCAACCTGGTCGGGCGGGACCTGATGGTCCGCGAAGCGGATCCGAACGATCGCCGGATCGCGCGCCTCACGCTCACCGACCAGGCCTACCGCAACCTCGAGCGCCTTCAGCGCAGCTGGGACACGCACCTCGGCGCGGCGCTCGGCCGGTTGGTGCCGGAGGATCGGGAGAAGCTAGAGAGTGCGGTGCCCGCTCTGCGCGCTCTGGTCCGGGTGCTCCGCGACCGGTAGGGGGTCGGCCGGGCGGAGCGCTACGTACCGGCGAGCCCGGCCCAGTGCCATCAGCCCTTGGGTGCCGCCCCATCCGAAGAACACGATCGCGGCCAGCCGGGCCCAGAACAGCAGCGGGTTGTCGTCGACCTCGGACCGGTCCATCACCAGCCAAAGGCCTTGGAGCGCGACGTTTGCGAACAACACGCCCGGTAGCAGCAGGCCGAACCGGACGATTCGTTCGGCTTCACTGCTCGCCAGCGCGTGGTCCTGGCCCGTCAGCAGTTCGCCGCGCCGGAGGCCGACGTGGACCCGCCGCCGGGTGGCCCGGTCGGCGCCCCACAGGGGTGACGGTCCGAGCACGCCGCGCCGCCGGAGCACCCACCAGCTCACGCCCAGTACCGCGCCGAGCAGCAACCCAACGACCAGGAGCGCGATCACCGCGAGGACGATCAGCGTCAGGGTGTCCGCGCCGGCGGCAGCCGCCGTCACCAACGCGCCGCAGAGCACCAGTGCGACCGCGATCGCAGTCGCACTGGTGGACACGATGAGGGCCCATCGCCATCGCTGCTGGGCGCGCGCCTCTACTCGCGGATCCATGCACTGCCTCCGGGGCGCCGGGACGACCGCTGTCAGAGTCCTCCTTTGTGTGATGCTTGGCGGCGATTTGATGAGAAAAGTGGGTAGTGGTGGCGCAGCCCACGTGCCGGTTGGGCCGCCAAGCGGTATGGTTGGTTAGAGCAACTATTGAGGAGGCGACGATGGCGTCGCAGGAGGCCTGTGCCCGGCTGCTCGACCAACTCCCCGCGATCGGCGAGATCAAGCGTCAGTTCCATCGGGTGGTGCCGCCGGTCGGTAGCAAGAACGTCGGCGCGGCCGGTGCCATCCCCACGCTCGCGATCCTGGCCACGGCGGGGGAGCAGCGCGCCAGCGATCTGGCCGAGCGTCTGCGGGTCGACCTGTCGGTGATCAGTCGGCAGGTCACAGCCCTGATCGAAGCCGGTTTGGTGGCGCGAGCGACCGACCCGTCCGACCGGCGGGTGCACCGCCTCGCGATCACCGACGCCGGTCTGGAGACGCTGCGTCAGCACCGGGAGCAGATGGTCGAGCTGATCTCACGCGGCCTGGACGACTGGTCCGACGCGGACGTGGTGGCGTTCGCGCAGCTCCTGCGCCGGTTCGCCGACTCGGTAGCGGGCGCGGTCACGACGCCCCGCCCCACGCCGGTCGCGGTCTGACGTCGGCCCTGATCCTGGGCGTTGTGCATTACGGCGGGTCATAGCTCGCCGAAGTGCACACCGCTCCGGCGCTTCCGCAGACCTCGGGTGTGGCGACCGGCCCGGAATGGGTAACGCGAGGACATGCCCCTCGACGACTGGTTCCTCACCGCGGACGAGCGCGGCAACCCGGCTACCCGGATCGACTCCCGGCACCCCGACGGCGCCGCGTGGACGACCGGGAACGAGGTTAGGCCGCTGATCCACGGCGCCACGTACTTCACCGACCTGCTGAAAGAGATCGACGCCGCCCAAGCCGACGACATCCTGTTCTTCACCGACTGGCGCGGCGACCCCGACCAACTCCTCGGCGAGCCCGACCGCACCGTCCACTCGGTGCTCGCCGAGGCCATCGCCCGCGGCGTCGTCGTCAAGGGCCTGATGTGGCGTTCCCACCTCGACAAGCTCCAGTTCAGCGCCGAGGAGAACCGCCACCTCGGCGTCGAGGTCGAGGAGGCCGGTGGCGAGGTACTGCTCGACATGCGGGTCCGCACCGGAGGCTCGCACCACCAGAAGTTCGTCGTGATCCGGCATCCCGGGGAACCGGCACAGGACATCGCCTACCTCGGTGGCATCGACCTCGGGCACAGCCGCCGGGACGACGCCGACCACCACGGTGACCCGCAGGCCCAGCCGATGCCGGAGGTCTACGGGCCGCGGCCGCCGTGGCACGACGTCCAGGTCGCGGTGCGTGGGCCGGCGGTGGGCGACGTCGACATGGTCTTCCGGGAGCGCTGGGAGGACCCGAGTCCGCTCTCCAACAACCCCGCGCGCGTCGTCCGCGACCTGCTGAGCCGCCGCGACATCAGCGCGGACCCGCTCCCCGACCAGCCGCCGGACCCCGAGCCGTGCGGCACCCAGGCCGTCCAGATCCTGCGCACGTACCCGCACCGGCGGCGCAACAGTTACCCGTTCGCGCCCGACGGCGAGCGCAGCATCGCCCGCGCCTATCTCAAGGCGCTCAAGCGCGCCCGCAAGCTGATCTACCTCGAGGATCAGTACCTCTGGTCGTCGGACGTGGCGGCGTGCTTCGCCGAAGCGCTGAAGACGAATCCCGACCTTCACCTGATCGCGGTCGTCCCGTCCTATCCCGACCAGGGCGGCCTCTCGACGACCGGCGAGAACCTCGGACGCAACCGGGCGCTGGAGAAGTTCCGGGCGGTGGCGCCGGATCGAGTCGCGGTCTACGGCCCGGAGAACCGCGACGGCACGCCGGTCTACGTCCACGCGAAGGTCTGCGTCATCGACGACGTCTGGGCCGTGGTCGGCTCGGACAACCTCAATCGCCGGTCGTGGACGTACGACTCCGAGCTGTCCTGCGCGGTGATCGACGAGGAACGTGACCGCCGTGAGCCCGTCGACCCGGCCGGGCTCGGCGACGGCGCGCGGGTCTACGCGCGTGACCTGCGGCTCGCGCTCGCCGCCGAACATCTCGAACTGCGGCCCGACGAACTGGACGCGCTGGCCGACCCGAAGGCGGCGTTCCACGCGTTCAAGGAGTCCGCCGAGGCGCTCGACGCCTGGCACCAGGGCGGCAAATCGGGGCCGCGGCCGCCCGGGCGGCTGCGGCCGTACTCGCCGGCGAAGCTGAAACCGCTGGCGGGGATATGGGCGGATCCGCTCTACAAGTACCTGCTCGACCCCGACGGTCGCCCACGGAAGCTGCGGCGCGCGGACGACTTCTGACCGGCGCATTCGGGGTTCCCCCGCCGGTGCATTCGGGATTCCGGGACCCCGCCCGGTAGCCTGGCGCGGTGCGCTGGCTGGCTTTCGGCACTTACGACGTGCAACGGCACCCCCGGGTGGCCGTCCTGATCGACGGGCTGCGCGAGTCCGGCGACGAGGTCGTCGAGGTCAACGACCCGCTGCCGCTCGACACGGCCGGGCGGGTGCAGATGCTGCGCCAGCCGTGGCGGCTGCCGGTGCTTGCGTGGCAACTCGGCCGGTGCTGGTCCCGCCTGATCGCCGGTGCCCGGCGTGCCCGGCGCACGGGTGACGTGGACGCGGTGCTCGTCGGGTACCTCGGCCACTTCGACGTCCGGCTGGCGCGGTTCCTGTTCCGGAAGACGCCGATCGTCCTCGACCACCTGGTCTCCGCCGCAGGCACCGCGACCGACCGAGGCCTCGCCGGCTCCGGTGGTGCCAAGCAGAAGCTGCTGCGCTGGATCGACCGCAAGGCGCTGGACAGCGCCGACGTCGTCGTCGTCGATACGCCCGAGCACCTCGACGCTCTGCCCGCCGACGTGACGTCGCGGACGGTTGTGACGCCGGTCGGTGCCACCCGGACCTGGTTCGCGGCGCAGCGTCCCGATCGGGCGGATACCGAGCCGCTGCGGGTCGTCTTCGTCGGGCTGTTCACCCCGCTGCACGGCACCGCGGTGATCGGCGACGCGCTGGCGCTGCTGGCCGACGAGCCCGGCATCACGGTGACGATGGTCGGCAAGGGCCAGGACCACGCCGACTGCCGGCGCCGGGCCGCGTCCAACAGCAACGTCGAGTGGGTCGACTGGGTCGCCGGGCCCGAGTTGCCTGCGTTCGTCGCGTCCTACGACGTCAGCCTCGGCATCTTCGGTACCACCGCGAAGGCCCAGAACGTCGTCCCGACGAAGGTGTACCAGGGCGCCGCGGCTGGCTGCGCGATCCTCACGTCCGACACCCCGCCGCAGCGGGAGATGGTCGGTGACGCCGCACTGTTCGTGCCGCCCGGCGATGCCGCCGCGCTCGCCGAGGCGCTCCGTGGCCTGGCGTCCGACCGGACCGCGTTGAAGCGCGCGAAGGACACCGCCCGCCAACGCGCCGAAGAGCACTTCTACCCGGCCCGGGTCGTGGCGGCGCTGCGCGACCGAGTTCCTGCTCCAGCAGAATCCGTTCCCACGCGAGGTTGACCGATATGTCTGCACCGATCACCCCTCCGCTGACCGCGCGGGCGAACCTGCGCTGGGCCGTGGTCCGGCCGACGCTGGAGCGCTTGGCGCCGAAGGACATCCTGGAGCTCGGCTGCGGCCAGGGCGCGGTGGGTGCCCGGCTCGCGCAGCTCGCGTCGTACACCGGCGTCGAGCCGGACGAGGCGTCGTGGAAGGTCGCGACCGAGCGGGTGACGCCGAACGGTGGCACCGTCCTGCACGGTGACCACCACAAGGTGCCCGAGGGTGCGGAGTTCGACCTGGTCTGCGCGTTCGAGGTGCTGGAGCACATCGCCGACGACCGGGGCAACCTCGCCGACTGGGTGCAGTTCATCCGGCCGGGCGGAAAGCTGATGGTGTCGGTGCCGGCCGACCAGCACCGGTTCGGGCCGTCGGACGAACTCGTCGGGCACTACCGCCGGTACAGCCCCGAGCAGCTGACCGACCTGCTCGCCTCGGTGGGCTGCACGGACATCGCGGTGCGCCGGTACGGATGGCCGGTCGGGTACGCGCTGGAGGCGGTCAGCAACCGGGTCTCGGCGAAGAAGCTCGCGGAGCCGGCCGCGCCGGTGTCCGAGGTGGCGGAGGAGCGCAGCGCGACGTCCGGTCGCTACCTGCAGCCGCAGAAGAAGGTGGCCGGCCAGGTGCTGCGGCTCGGCATGGCGCCGTTCACGCTGATCCAGGAGCTGGCCCCCAAGCGCGGGATCGGCCTCCTCGCAGTAGCCACCGGCCCCAAGGGATAGCGGCCCGCTGAGAACGACGCTGACAGGCCAGCGCGCCTCCTCGGGGCGGGCAGCCCAAGGCCACGACGTCGGCGCGCTCGACTGCCAGCGCCGCTCTCAGTGGGCTCCAGGTTCGAGCAACTGCGCGCGCCTGGCGGCGCTTTACACGCAACTGCCTGTTGGGGACGTCAGGCGCGCGCGGGGTGGGTCAGGGCTTCTTGCGCCGGACGAACGCCAGGAAGCCGCAGCCGAGGGCCAGGTCCACGACTGTGAGCGCCACCCGGGACAGCACCGCGACGAGCAGCGCCTCCGGGCCGGTCACCACGGACGCCAACGCCGCGACCAGCACGACGTCACGGACACCGGCCCCGGCGGGAAGCGGGATCGCCAGCAGGCCCAGCGCGTAGGCCAGCGCGTACCCGCCGATCGCGGCGAACAGCGCGCGGCCGGTCGGGGCGCCGAGGCCGACCAGCAGGATCCACGCGTGCAGGCCGAAGCACACCGACACGAGCACCTGCCATCCGGCGGCCCGTGCCATTCCGCGGGTGCTCGGCAACTTCGGTAGCGGTGGCTGGCGGATCAACCGGAAACCGAAGTTCACCAGCGGCCCCAGTACGGCCGGGTGCAGCACCGCCAGCAGCGCCGGAATCGCCAGCAGCCCCCACCAGTACCGGCCCAGGACGTCCGGGGCCGCTACCGGCAGCGTGACCGCGGCCAACGGCAGCCCCACGGCGGCGGTGAGCACCAGTGCGAGCACGCCTACCGCGAACCCGACCCGCCGCGGCACCTTATACTCCCGGCCGAGCTCCATCTGGGTGGCGATCGACCAGACGGAGCCGGGCAAGTACTTGCCGAGCTGGCTGATGAAGAAGATCCGCGCCGCAGGCCGGGCCGGTATCGGCGCACCGAGGTCGGACAGCAGCGAGCGCCAGACCTGCATCGCGCACAGCATCGCGAGCACGACCGGCGGCACCGAGACGAGCGCGACCCACAAGTCCAACTGGCGCAGGGCCTCGGAGACCTCGTCCCAGTTCTGGGCGAGGGCGTAGCCGGCGAACCCGATCATCGCCAGCAGCAGCGCAGCCTTGGCGCCGGTGATCAGCGCCTGCCGTACCCGCCGCTTGCCCGGCGCGGCCGGTGCCGACTCGGCCGGTCCGTGCTCCAGGTGGTGCCCACCGGAGGCGATCTCGGCGGACTCGAGCGCGTCGTCCGCGTCGGCGTCGTCCGCGTCGGCGTCGGCGTCGTCCGCGTCGGCGTCGTCTGCCGAGCGGCTCGCGGTCTCGGCGGCGTCCGCGGGCCGGTGGGGTAGCGGACCACGGGCGGGCGGCGCTCCGGGTGCGGCGGCGCGCTCGGCGTCGCCCCCATCAGGAGCAGCACCGGACGACGCGTCGGTCACCGACACACCATCGGTGACCTTCGCGGCGTCAGGGACAGCAGTGGAACCACCCTGCGTGGGCACGGACCGGTCAATCCGCCCGGGACCGGACGATCAAGTCCGCTAGCAGTGCCACCGAGGCGATCAACAGACCCGTGACGATCAACAGCAGCGAGTTGGTCGTGATGCGGAAGAAGTAGATGACGACGTCGACGATCGCCTTCACGAACCCGACGCTCAGCAGCACCAACGCCAGCGGCATCAGCACCTTGATCGGGTTGAAGTACATGACCATCCGCAGCACCTGCAAGATGTAGCGGTACGCGTCCCGGACGAAGTGGAACTTCGACGTGCCGGCGCGCTTCGCGTAGTCGATCGGCAGGTAGTCGACCGTGTGCTGGTTCGACAGGAACGACAGCGTGATCGTCGTCACGCAGCTGAAGCCGGGAGGCAGCAGCCGGAGGTACGGCAGCGAGACGTCGCGGCGGAACGCACGCAGACCCGAGTTCAGGTCGGGGATCTTCGTCCCGGCGAGCGTCTCGGCGACCTTCCGGATGACCCACTTGGCCGGCACGCGGAGGAACTTGTGCGTGCCCTGCTCGGTGGTGCGGGCGCCGACGACCTGGTCGGTCTCCGGGTGGTCGACCAGGTACTGGATGAACTCCGGGATGCGGTCGTTCGGGTAGGTCATGTCGGCGTCGGTCCAGACGACGATGCGCCCGTAGGCCTCCGCGCTACCGATCCGCCGCGCGGTGCCCGAGCCACCGTTGCGCTGGAACGGCATCAGCCGCATGCGCGGGAAGCGAGGAAGCGCCTCCTGCAGCACCTGCAGCGTGTCGTCCGTCGACTTGTCGTCGATCACCAGCAGCTCGTAGCGGAAGCCGCTGGCGTCCATCGCCTTGGTGATCCGCTCCAGCTCGAGCAGGACGTGCGGGCCCTCGTTGTAGCAGGGCAGCACGATCGTCGCGTCGAGCGTGTTCGGCCCGTGGTCGAGCGCGTTGAGAGCACCCTGCGGGTCGCTCGGGTCACCACCGCTGACGCTGGCGTGACGGGCGTGCGGGGTGGCGGCGGCCTCGGTGAGAGTGGTCGTCGGGTCGGCGTTCATGGCCTCTCGCGGGGGTTCGATGCGGCTGCCGGGCGTCACGGCTGGTCCGGCGATGCGACTGGGTCCGGGCGGACGAGCATCAGGTTAGTCGGAGCGTGCGACAGCTTAACCGGTCACCATGGGTCGCCAAGAAAATACGAGGTCAACAACGCGAAGATCGGCTACTCGGACGATGTGTTCCCGGCAACTCGGCGGGCAGGCAAAACTTTGTCAGGCCGCGTGGTGCCGGCGGTACTCGGCGCGCCGGACTCGCATGCCGGTGCCTTTGCAACTGCGGCAGTCGACCTCCTCCTCGCAGTCGGGCCGATCGTCGAGGAGTTCGGCCAGCTCGGCGGACGTGTCGAACGCCTCGAGTGAACCGTGCTCGGCGATCCAGCTGGCCTCCGCGTCGTCGCGCCGGGAGAGCCAGATCTCCCACTGGTTGGCGCAGACCAGGCCGCCCCGGCAGTCGGGGCAGCGTTCGTCCTGGTAGCGGGTGGTGCTGGCGGCTCGCATCTCCACCTCCGGGGCTCATCGGTAGGAACTACACCGATGTAACCATTCCCCCCGACAAAATCGTGCACGGCCCGCCGAGTACGACGCTGACGGCCGCTCCACCCGACTTGAGTATGGCCAATACGAGGCGTCGAGTGGCGCGGACGCCGGCCCGCGCTCGACGGGCTCCAGGTCAGAACTTTCGGAGGCGGGCGCGGTGAGGACCCTGGCCGGTGGTCGTTATGACCCCAGGATCCGGTCGAGGTGGGGGTTGGTGAAGCGACGCTCCGGATCGACCCGGTTCCGCACCGCGAGGAAGTCGCCGAACTTCGGGTAGCGACCGCTCAGCGCAGCAGCGTCCAGGTAGTGGATCTTGCCCCAGTGCGGGCGGCCGTCCAGGTCGAGCATGATGTCCTGCACCGCCCGGAAATACTCCTCGTGCGGTGTCCGGTGGTACTGGTGCACCGCGATGTAGGCGGAGTCGCGTCCGTGCGCCGTCGAGAGCCACAGATCGTCGGCTGCCGCGACGCGCACCTCCACCGGGAACGAGATCCGCCACCCGCGTCGGTCGATCATCCGCTGGATCGCGGTGATCGCCTCACCGAGCGCCGCTCGCGGCACCGACCACTCCGCCTCGCGGAACCGCACCCGGCGCTGGGTGGTGAACACCTGCGGCGACAGGTCGACGTACTCCCGGGCGCCGAGCGCCCGCGCCGACATCACCGCCAACGGCCGGACCGCAGCCGGGGCGGCCCGCCCGAGTTCGCACGCCCAGGCGAAGACGGTGTTCGAGAGGAACTCGTCGTCCCACCAGGCTCGTCCGCGGGAGAGCGGCTGTCGCTGGGCGTCGCCGGGAAGGCGGGTGTTCTGCTTGTAGAGGGTGCCCGTCGTGTGCGGAAACCAGTAGAACTCGACGTGATCGTGCGCGTCCGCCCGCTCGTCGAACGTGGCGAGCATCTCCGGGAGGGGCACCGGCCGCTCGACCGCATGCAGCAGGAACGCCGGCTCGCACTGCAGCGTGACCGCGGCGATCACCCCGACGGCCCCCAGGCCCAACCGTGCGGCCTCGAACAGCGCCGGCTCTCGGGTCGCATCGCAGTCGACCACCGAGCCGTCGGCGAGCACCAGCGTCAGTCCTCGCACCTGGGTCGCGATACCGCCGAACTTCGCGCCGGTGCCGTGCGTCCCGGTCGAGATCGCGCCGGCGATCGACTGCGAGTCGATGTCGCCGAGGTTGGTCATCGCGAGCCTGTAGGGAGCCAGCAACCGCGGGATGTCGTGCAGCCGGGTCCCGCCGCGCAGCGTCACCAGGCCGCTCGCGGTGTCCGCGCGCACGATCCCGGCCAGCGCGTCCAGGCTGACCTGGACACCGTCGGTCGCCGCGATCGCGGTGAACGAATGTCCGGCCCCGATCGGCTTGACCCGCAAACCGCGCTCCCGCGCGTCCTGCACGGTGGCGGCGAGGTCGTCGACGCTGGCTGGTGTGGCCACGTCGGCCGGCGTCCAGGTCTCGTTGCGGCCCCAGTTGGCACAGCTGGCCGTGGCCGGGGACAGCACCGTCATCGGCAGCTCCGCAGTGTCGTCGAGGTCATGCTCAGAATGCCTTTCCTTCGCCCCGATAGGTGGGAACGACGTCCACGATCCGGTCTCCGTCGACGACGTGCAGCACGTCGACGTGTTCGCACAGCTCACCGGCCTTGGCGTGGCGGAACCAGACGCGGTCGCCGAGCTTCATCTCGTCGGCGGCGTCGCCCTGGAGCGGAGTCTGCACCTCGCCGGCCATCTCGGTCGGCGACATCCGCAAGCCGGGCGGGAAGACCGCGGTCGGCAGGCGGTCCGGGCCGGGCGGCCCGGACGCGATCCAGCCGCCGCCCGCCGCAGTGACCCAGCCGCGCGCCGGTCGCCGGACGACCTGCACCGCGAACATCGCCGCCGGACGGGGCGTGAACGCGCGGTAGGCGTCGAACAGCGTCGGCCCGTAGAGGCCGGAACCCGCCGCGACCTCGGTGACCACCGGGTCGGCCGCGGTCTTCTCGACGCTGCCGGTGCCACCGGCGTTGACGAACCGCAGCGGTCCGGAGCCCACTTGCTGCAGCGAGTGCTGTACCGCGTCGACCACCTTCGCGCGACGCTCCAGCAGCTCGGCCCAGGAACGGCGCTGCATCCAGCGGACCGCCAGCGCGCGCAGGAACCGGCCGGGCGGCGCGTCGCCGACGCCGGCGATCTGCGCCTCGTACGACATCAGCCCCGCGATCCGGAAGCCCGGCCGAAGCGCGACGCGACGAGCCAGCACCGCAGCGTCGGCCGGCGTATGCACCGGTGACCGCCGTACACCGATGTGCATCCGGTCGCCGCCCAGTCTCAGCGAGGAGTCGAGGTCGAGGCAGACCTGGATCTCGGCGCGTTTGCCCGGCGGCGCGATCTGGTCGATCAGGTCGAGTTGGTCGACCGAGTCGATCATCAGCGTCACCCGCTCGGCGAGCCGCTCGGACGCCGCGAGCTGGGCCAACGCGGTCCGGTTCGCGCTCGGGTAGCCGACCACGACGTCGCTGAACGCGCTCGCGCCCTCGCCGCCCGCGAGCCACAGCGCCTCCGGCAGCGTGTAAGCCAGTACGCCGGCGAAGCCGTCCAGCGACAGCGCCTCGATCAGCGCGGTGCGACAACGCAGTGACTTGCTCGCGAGCCGGATCGGTGTACCGGCGGCACGCCGGGTCAGCGCCACCGCGTTCGCCCGGAACGCGGTCCGGTCGAGAACCGCGAACGGCGGCTCGAGGTGAGCGGTGGCGGCCTCCAGCCGGGCGAACACGGCTTCCGGCGCGAGGTGGGTGGGTGAACGCAGCCCGCTGCGGTCCGGCTCGACGTCCGGTTCAGGGTCAGCCGGCCGGTCCGCTGCGCGGAGGCCGAACCAACGGCGACGGCCCGTGCCCTGCTGCCCGGTTCGGTCCTCGTGGCGGACGCTCGACGCGTGGCCGCCGCGCGTCGGTGGGCGGCTTGGCGCGGCCGGGGACGGGCCCGGGGAGGGGGACGGAGTGCGTGCCGGGTGGGCCGGTCGTGGTTCGGTCGGTTCCCCGTGCGGTCCGTGCGGTCGGGGCGTTCGCTGGGGGTGGCGCGGGTCGCCGGGAGGCGCGTCGTCGGCGGGCGGCGCCGGACGGCGCGAGGGGGTGCCGTCGGCGGGGAGCGGTCGGGTGCGCTCGGCAGGCTCGGTGGCGGCTCCGGCCGAGCCGGGGCGCGCGCGGAGCGGTCGGGTCGGGCCGTCGGACGCGACCGGCCGGCTGGAGCGGCGGCGGTCGGCCGGGAGCGGCTGCGTGGGGGCATCCGGTGCGGCGGGTCGAGACCGCGCGGGGTCGGCCGCGAGTGGTTGCGTGGGGGCATCCGGTGCGGCGGGTCGAGACCGCGCGGGGTCGGCCGCGAGCGGTTGCGTGGGGGCGTCCGACGGGAACGGCCGGGACCGCGCGGGGGCGGGGCCAGGTGGCTCGGTCGGAGCGCCGTTCGGCGTGCCGAGGTCGCGGCGCGCCGCGCTCGGGCGTTGCGGGGGAGGAGATGTCGACTGCCCTTCCCCGGTGATTCGCGGAGCCTCGGACGGGGCCGCCGCGCCATCGTCTGTTGCCTCCCGTGCTGCGGGAGACCCCTTGTGACCAGGCGAATCGTCGGCGGGACTGCCGGGCCGTGCCATCCGGCGCCTCCAGTTGTCGTCGCAGGGGTCCGGATCGGGCCGGTGGACAGCCTATGACCGGCCATGCACCTCTGAAGCGACTTCGCAAGAGATACTCAGTCCGTGACCACAGTCCGACAGACGTCGCAGATCCCCGGAAAGCCGTCAAGGGCACTCGGAACCCGCGCGGGAGCCCGGCCGGGGACGAGACGTGGACCCGGTAATGGCCCGGGTCGTGACGGAACGCGGGAGGGTCGAACCGTGCCCGACGCCTGGCTCGCGGAGCACTCCGCGACGGAGCCGCTCCGGCGGCTGCCCAGCCAGCAGCGGAGCCGCCAGCGGGTCGAACGGATTCTCGACGCGGCCGGCGAGCTGGTGGCCGAACGTGGCTACGAGGCCACGACCACGAGCCTCATCGCGCGTCGGGCGCGCGTCTCGCCGGGGTCGTTCTACCAGTTCTTCGCGGACAAGCGAGCCGCGGTCAAGGCGCTCTCGGCGCGGAACCTCGCCGTGTTCGCGGAGCGGTTGGACGCCGCCGTGGTCGAAGCCGACTTCACGCACTGGTACGACGCCGTCGACGTGGCCTTCGACATCTACGTCGATCTGTGCCGGCACCATCCCGGGTTCCGCGCGGTGCGGTTCGGGGACATCGTCGACACCCACCTGCTGGACCCGACGCAGGACAACGACTCGGTGGTGGCCGGTCGGGTCGCGAATCTGCTGTACGCGCGGTTCGGGGTGCTCGACACGCCGGCGCTGCGGCTCGCGCTGCTGACCACGACGAAGGTCGCTGACGCGCTGATCAAGTTCGCGTTCAGCCGCGATCCGCAGGGCGACGAGGAGGTGCTCCTGCAAGGCCGTCGGATGCTCCGGATCCACCTCGAGGGGTACGTCCAGCTCGGTGGCGCCGGAGCCGAGACCGAGCCGGTCGCGCCCGGCGGATCCGTCGACCCGGCGGGCGTCGGTGGGGCGGCCGGGGGCGCCGGCCGCCGGTAGCACCGGGCGGCGTGGTCGAATTCCACGCCGCGACTCGCGCCCTGTGCAGCCTGACCTGCGCGGGTTGACGCCGAATCCGCCTCCACGGGGCCGGTGGAGGCGGATTCGGCGTGAATCGGCGTCGAGGCCCGCCTCGGGGTGGGGAGGCGGTGCCTCTGGTCAGCGGGGCAGGGCGCGGGACTCGCCGATGGCCAGGTCCCAGAGATCTTCGCGGCGACGACCGGCCGCCGCCCACGCGCGCTGGGCTCGCTCGCGGGGCTCGGTGAGCGGCTCGCCGGTGAGTACGAACGTTCCCCAGTGCATCGTTGCCATGCGGGCCGCACCCAGGTCCCCGCAGGCCTGCACGGCCTCCTCCGGGTCGAGATGCACGGTCTGCATGAACCAGCGCGGGTGGTAGGCCCCGACCGGCAGCAGCGCCACGTCGATGCCCGGGTAGCGGCTCCTGATCTCACCGAACCAGTGCCCGGAGCCGGTGTCGCCGGCGAAGTAGATCCGCTGCCCGTTGTCGTCGGTCAGCACCCACCCGCCCCAGAGCGTCTTGCAGGTGTCGGTGAGCGACCGCCGACTCCAGTGATGTGAGGGCACGAAGTCGAAGGTGACCCCGGCCAGCGTCGTCGACTCCCACCAGTCGAACTCGCTGACCGCGGTGAATCCCCGCCGGGTGAACCACTCGCCCAGCGCGGCCGGCACGAACACCGGAGTGTCCCGCGGCAACCGGCGGATCGTCGGTGCGTCCAGGTGGTCGTAGTGGTTGTGGCTGATCAACACCGCGTCGATCGGCGGGAGCTCGGCCCAGGCGATGCCGGGCGGCGTCACACGGCGGCTCACGCCGGGCATCGCGTCCGACCAGATCGGGTCGGTGAGCACGGTGAGCCCGCCCATCTGGAGCGCGAACGTGGCGTGCCCGACCCAGGTGACGACGGTCTGGTCCTGACCGGTGGCCCGGAGCAGGCCGGACCGGTCGATCGGGATGCGCACCGCGTCCGTGCGGTCGACCCGTGGCCGGCCGCGGCGGAGTAGCTGCCACTGCTCCCTTGGGCCGGGAAGCGGGCTGGTCAGTCGGTCGGCGAACGACTCCGGCCAGATCCGCTCGCCGCGCCGGCGGCGATCGGCGTTCAACCGGGTACGACGGGCCCGGGCGAGCCGGTCGGCGTCCAACATGGGCCACCTCTCTTCGCGAGCGCTCCGGATGACGCCGGAGCGCGCGCCGGCGACGCTGTCGGCGCTGAGCTCCTGAGTACTTCCAGGCTAACCAGGCCCGGCGAGTCCTCTGCCGTTGTCCACAGCCCGGCTCGTTGTTCACAGGACCCGATCGCGCTGACGACTCCGTCGGAGGGAGGCCTTAAGGTCGCCGGTTGTGAACGCGGTAAGGGTTCTGCGGCGGATCGGTCTGTCCCTCCTCGTCGTGCTGGTCGTCCTGGCCTGCGTCGCGGGGACGACCGTCTACTTCACGATCCGCGCATCCCTGCCCGACTACACCGGCACCGTGCGGGTACCGGGCCTCGATTCGTCCGTCCAGGTCTACCGCGACGCGCAGGGCATCCCGCAGGTCTACGCGGACAACGCCGACGACCTCTTCCGGGCCGAGGGCTACCTGCACGCGGTCGACCGGTTCTGGGAGATGGACTTCCGGCGGCACGTCACCTCCGGCCGGCTCGCCGAGCTGTTCGGGCCGTCCCAGGTCGCGACCGACCGGTACATCCGGACGATGGGGTGGCGGCGGGTCGCCGAGCAGGAGCTGCCGCTGCTCTCCGCCGACGCCCGGCGCTGGCTCCAGTCGTACGCCGACGGTGTCAACGCCTGGATCGACGAGCACTCCGGGAGCTCGGCGGGGCTCGAGTACGCCGTGCTGAAGCTGCAGAACTCGGGCTACGAGATCGAGCCCTGGACGCCGGTCGACAGCCTCTCCTGGCTGAAGGCGATGGCGTGGGACCTCCGGAGCAACATGGGCGACGAGCTGGAGCGGGCGCAGCTGCTCGCGTCCGGGTTCGATTGGCAACAGATCAACCAGCTTTTCCCGCAGTACCCGTACGCGGAGCACCCGCCGATCCTGCCCTCCGGCGCGGTGGTGGACGGCACCTTCCAGCCGGGCGCGACCGTGCGCCCGGAAGGTGCTCGGTCGACGTCGAACCCGGCGGCGGCGCGTACCACGGGCGGCGGTGGCGGCGGACCGGAGACCGCCGACCAGGTCGCCGTCCGCGCTGCGCTCACCGGGATGGGCAGTCGGCTCGGCACCCTCGGAACGGCCCTCGACCGGCTGCCCGAGCTGCTGGGGACGAACGGGGACGGGATCGGCTCGAACTCCTGGGTCGTCGGCGGCGGCCGGACGACGACCGGGAAACCGCTGCTGGCCAACGATCCGCACCTGGGCCCGGTCATGCCGTCGATCTGGTACCAGGTGGGCTTGCACTGCACGACGGTCAGCGCCGCCTGCCCGTTCGACGTCACCGGCTTCGGCTTCTCCGGCATGCCCGGCGTGGTGATCGGCCACAACTCGAAGGTCGCCTGGGGCTTCACGAACCTGGGGCCCGACGTCGCCGACCTCTTCCTGGAGCGGGTGCGGGGCGACAAGTACGAGCGGGACGGCGAGATGGTGCCGCTGGTCCGGCGCACCGAGCGGATCAAGGTCGCCGGCGGGGACGACGTCACGCTGACCGTCCGGAGCACGATCCACGGGCCACTCCTGTCGGAGGAGGACGCCGACCTCCGGGAGATCGGCGCGACACCGGGGGTCGACCAGGCAGGGGTGCCGACGCAGGAGGCCCGCCCGGCGGATCCGGCCTACGCGGTCGCGCTGAGCTGGACGGCACTGCAGCCGGGCCGCACCGCGGACGCGCTGTTCGCCCTCAACCGAGCGGGAAACTTCGCCGAGTTCCGCGCTGCTGCCGCGCTGTTCGCCGCACCGGCGCAGAACATGATCTACGCGGACGTCGAGGGCAACATCGGCTACCAGGCGCCGGGAACGATTCCGGTGCGCGGCAGCGGCGACGGGCTCTATCCGGCGCCGGGCTGGAACCCCAGTTACGACTGGACGGGCGCGGTGCCGTTCGCGCAGATGCCGTACGCGTACAACCCGCCCGCCGGGTACGTCGTCACGGCGAACCAGGCACCGGTGCGCGAAGGCGCCGGTCCGATGCTCGGGTACGACTGGGATTACGGCTACCGCAGCGCCCGCATCGATGCGCTGCTGCAGGCGGACTTCGCGGCGGGCAAGGTCGACACCGACGACCTGAGCGCGATCCAGCTCGACGCCTGGAGCGGGCTGGCGCCGGAGCTGGTCCCAGCGCTGACCCAGGTGAAACTCGCCGGAGACGTCCCGCCACGGATGCAGCGGGCACGTGAGCTGCTCACCCGGTGGGATTACCACCAGTCGGAGAGCTCGGCCGCGGCGGCGTACTTCAACGCGGTCTGGCGGCACCTCCTCCTGCGCACGTTCGACGAGCTGCCCGACGATCAGCCGCCGGACGGCGGCAGCCGCTGGTTCGAGGTCGTCACCGGCCTCCTGCGAACTCCGGATTCACCGTGGTGGGACGAGCGAGGCACCGGCCCGGTCGAGCGACGCGACGACGTCCTCCGCGCGGCGCTGCGGGACGCGTCGGACGAGCTGACCGAGCGGCTCGGCGACGACCCGTCCGACTGGCGCTGGGGCGACCTGCACACGCTGACGATTCGGAACCAGTCGCTGGGGGAGTCGGGCATCGGAATGGTCGAGGCGTTGTTCAACCGGGGGCCCTACCCGGTGGCCGGCGGGAGCAGCCTGGTCAACGCGACGGGGTGGGATCTGGCCGAGGGATACGAGGTGACGTGGGTGCCGTCGATGCGGATGGTGGTCGACCTGGCCGACCTCGACCGGTCACGGTGGGTGAACTTGACCGGCGAGTCCGGCCACGCGTTCTCCGATCACTACACCGACCAGGTTGAACTGTGGCGGAACGGCGGAACAACGGCCATGCGATGGCGGCCGGAAACGATCCGCCGGGAGGCTCGGTATGCCCAGAAACTGGTGCCGTGAGCGGGATCCGGCTTCGCGACGCGCCGCGTAGGGTTGTCGACGGCCACACCGCGCCGCGACCCGTGGCGCGCAGGCCGGAACAAGCACGAAGGGGGAACGACGAGCATGGCGTCGGACGACGAGCGTGAGGTCCCGATGATCGACGACACCGACATCGTCGTTCTTCCCGACCAGACCGCTGACGACATCGACACCGACTGGCGGGACCGGGAAGCAGCGTCGCGCAAGCTGCGGGACCTGGAGCTTCTGGAGAACCGCCCCCCGCACTGGGACTGAGCGGCCCGCCCTCGAGGGAGGACCCCCGAGAGCGAGCCCGGCAGACGAGTGCGCCTCCCCGCGGGGGCACGGCGAGGGCCGCGGCGGTGGCGCGCACGGATCCAATCGCGTGCGCGCTCCATAGCCCCGCTCGTCCTCGGTGGGCTTGCACGCCCCAGCGTCGGCTGAGCATGCGCCCGGCATCGATCAGAAGCGGCGGTTGCTGCTGCTACTGCTCTCCCGCAGGGCGTCGCGGATCTCGGTGAGGAGGACGACCTCCTCGCTCGGGGCGGCGGGCTCCGGCTCCTGGCCACGGCGACGCAGCTCGTTGAGGCGGTTCATCGGCGCGACCACGACGAAGTACAGCGCCGCGGCGGTCAGCGCGAACACGATCAGCGCGGTGATGAACGCGCCGTAGTCGAACTCCACCTTCCGGATCTCGAACGTCCCGCCCACCTTCTCGCCGCCGGTGAGCACCTGGATGAGGGGCTTCAGGAACGAGTTGCCGAACTGGGTGACCAGGCCGGTGAACGCGGCGCCGATGACCACACCAACGGCCAGGTCGACGACGTTGCCGCGGCGGATGAATTCGCGGAATCCCTTGAGCATCGCGCTGTCCTCTTGCTTTCCGTACGGAGGGGGTTATGGCGCCGTGCCGAGACGCGGCATCACCTCCGCACCGCCGGACGACCCCAGTGCTGTGTGCCTCGTCGGGACCGGTTCGAAGCATCGAAGTGGCACCACGATCGCAGCCGTCAGCCGGGGGACCGCACTGTAACGGAGACCTGGGCGTCCGGACCGATCGCCGCCAGGACTGTGGCCTGGGCCGGGGACACCGCGAGGTAGAGGACGCCGTCCGGCCCAGCGGCGGTGCCGACGCTGCGCAGCACCGGCAAGTCGGCCGCGACGACGTGCGCGGTGCCACCCTCCGCGCGGACCAGGACGTCGACCCGCTCGCCCGGGTGGACGACCGCCAGCACGGCCGGGTCGGTCAGCCGTAACGGGAAGCCCACGGTTCCGGGCGGCGGCGCCACCCCGCGCGGATCGCCCCCGGACGCCTCCGGCCCGTCGGCGCTCGCCGGTCCCCACTCACCGGCCCCCGCCGGTTCGGACTCACCGGCCCCCGCCGGTACCGACTCGCCGGCCCCCGCCGGTACCGACTCGCCGGCTCCCGTCGACGCCGACCCGCTGCCCGCGGACGGCCCGATGCCCTCCCGGCCCGGTGGCCCGGCGCCCTCCTGCCCTGGCGGCGCGGTGCCCTCCCGCCCTGGCGGCGCCGGTGCGGACCCGACCGACGTCGGAGCGCCCGGATTCGCCTGCTGCCGGACGTCCGAATCGTGGTTGTAGGCGAGGATGACCGCTGCGGTCACCACCAGCGCGCCCGCGCACGCCGCGCGGACCCGGCCGGGCCAGCCACCGCGCGGCAGCCAGACCCGCGGGGCCGCCAACCGCTCCGTGCGCCGCACGCCGCCTCCTCCACCTGCCCGCGAGGCCACCTGGCCCGACGAAGGCCCCTGGCCCGACGAAGGGCCCCCAGCCCGACGAAGGGCCCCAGCCCGACGAAGGGGCCACGGCCCACGAAAGGCCGGCCACGAAAGCCGGCCTGCGAGGCGACGGTAGGCGCGGACCCGGCTCTCAGGGGCCGCCACGAGCCCGGCTGTGGACGACCGGGCGGCCGGTGGAGAAACGCGTCCAGCCGGCCCTCACCTGGTAAGGACCGGCTGGATGCGGAGAAGTGCGCTAGACCGCGGCCTTCGACGCGGTGCCAGAGGAGGACGAGCCAGACGACGAGCCCGACGACGAGGAGCCTGAGGAGGAGCTCGACGACGAACTGGTCGACGCGCTGTCGGACTTCGTCGAGCTCGAGTCCGAGGAGCTCTTCGCCGGCTCCGAGCTGGTCGAGCCCGAGCGGGAGTCGGTGCGGTAGAAGCCCGAGCCCTTGAACACCACACCCACCGACGAGAACAGCTTGCGCAGCGAGCCCTCGCAGTTCGGGCAGACGGTCAGCGGAGCGTCGGTGAACGACTGAACCGCGTCGAGCCGGTGGCCGCAGGCCGTGCACTGGTATTGGTAGGTCGGCACGGCCGCCTCCTCCACTGGAACTTCGGTTGGCACTCAGATCGAACGAGTGCTAAGTGTGCGGTATTCCGGCTCTTCGCGCCAGCGGATCGGGGTTGTCGATCTGCTCACAGACGGTGCCGACGGGACGAATCCGTCCCCACGGCGATCCACCCGACGCTCGGCGTGACCACGTGGGTGACCGGCCGGTCGTGCGGTTCGATGGGCACGGAGTCCAGCACCTCGTCGTCGTAGACCAGTGCGACCAGCGGAATCTGCGGGCCGACCCGAGCCAGCGCGCGGTCGTAACACCCGGCGCCGCGGCCGAGGCGTGAGCCGTCCCGGCCGACCGCCAGCGCGGGAACCACCACCAGGTCGACCACCCGCACCGCGTCGACACCCAGCGCCGTCTCCGGGTCGGGTTCCCACAGGTCGTGCGGGCCGCGTACCAGCGCTTCCGGGCCCTCGTACGGTGCCCAGTCCAGGTCACGGTCCGGCCGCATCAGCGGCAGCAGGACACCGATCCCCGCCTCGCGGAGCGCGTCCGGCAGACCGACCCGGGGCGCCCCCGACAGCATGGGCGGCCCCGGGACGACGCCCGGCTCGGAACCCACCGGCAGGTACGCCGCTACCGACCACACCCCGCGCTCGTTGAGACCGGCGAGGAGGTGGGCCACCAGCCGCCGGCTCTCGACCGCTACCTCGGCCGGGGAGAGGGCACCGAACCGCCGCGCCCGGGCGTCCCGCCGCGCGACGCGCAGGGACGCCTTGGCCGCGCGGGGGAGGTCTCCGCTCGCGTAGGCGTCCGTCGCGCTCATGCGGTGGCTCCGGTCGGGCGGTCAGGACCAGGACGGTCGAGGGCGGTCAGGACCAGGACGGTCGAGGGCGGTCAGGACCAGGAAGGCAAGCATGACCCTACGCAGACGTCTGGCCGCAGCGTTGCTGGTGGTCGTTCTGGGGCCGCTGGTGCTCGGCGCGGTCGCGGTCGGAGTCACCGCGACCCGCCTCGCCGAGGAGCGCGCCACCGAGCGGTTGGGCGCCGCGGCGATCGTCGTCGACACCGCTCTGACCACGGTCTGCCAGCGGGCGCGCGCGGCCGCTGAGGCACTGGCCGCGGCCACCGCCCACGGTGACCGTCCGGCAGCGGCGGCCGCGTTCGTGGTCGCTCGCGGGCTCGCCGAGGCCGCGCGGGTGGAGAACGCGTCCGGAACCGTTGTGGGCACGGCCGGGACCGCGGGTGGCCGCTGGGGCGACTGCACCCGCGGCCGACTGCCGGAGACCGGGCGCGGCACGCCCGCGATGGTGTCCGCGAGCATCGACCTGCACGATGCGGACGGGCGGCCGGCCGGATGGGTCCGCGCGGCGCTCACGGTGACGGCCGACGAGCTCGACGCGCTGGTCGGGGTACCCGACGTGGACGTGGTGGCGCTGATCGGAGGGTCGGCAGCGGCCGAGGACCAGCGACCGGACGTGCGAGCCGCGACCTCCCGGCAGCGGATCCTGGAACCTGCTCCCGGACGCCCCGTGCGGGCGGTGCTGAGCACCCCGGCGCCGGATACCACGGCGCTGTACGGGGCGCTGACGCTCGTCGTCCTCACCGCTGCGGGCGCCGCGCTGGTCGTCGCCAGTCTGCTGGCCCGGGCGCTCACCACGCCGCTGCAGGAGGTCGCCACCGCGGCCCAGTTGGTGGCCGACGGCGACCTGGCGACCCGCCTGCCGGTCCGCGCTCTCGACGAGATCGGACAGCTGGCCGCGACCTTCAACCGCATGACCCGCAGCATGCAGTCGTACGTGGCGGCACTGACCGCCGGCCGTGACCAGCTGCGCCGGACGCTGGCCCTGCTGGGCGACACGATGTCGAGCACGAACGACGTCGACCGGATCCTCGAGGTGGTGCTGGAGAGCGTGCTGGCGACGACCGCCGCGGAGGGCGGGGTCGTGCTGCTGGCCGACGAGTCCGACCTGGTCGGACGAGCAGCCCTGGGGCGGGGCATCAATCCGGAGGCGATCCGGCTGCGGATCGGCGAGGGCCTGCTCGGGGGCGTCGCCGCGACGACCGAGGCGCGGCACGGGCGGGTGGGTGGCGACATCGAACTGTCCGCCCGCGAGCCCGAGTGCCGGACGTTCATCGCGGTACCGATCGTCGGGCCGCCGCATCCGCCCGCGATGCCCGGCGGGCGCCTGCTGGGCGTGCTGGCGCTCTACGACCGGCTCGGCGGGGACGACTTCGACGACGGGGACCTGCTGACCGTCCGATCGTTCGCGGGGCAGGCTGCGGTGGCCCTGGAGAACGCGCTGCTGCACCGCGCCACTGAACTGTCGGTGCCGCACCGTGCGGTGCGGACGGCGGGACGAGCGCTCCGGGCCGCGCCGCAACCGCCGCAACCGAATCCGTGGCAGATCCCGCGCATGGTTACCAGCAGATCGTCCCGGGGTTAACCACTGCCGACACCTGTGGGCGGCGCACACGCGCCCAGATTTGTTGGCTAGTCTCCCGACATGGTCGAGACTTCCGCTGCCGCCAAGCCCCGCACCACGCGTAAAGCCGTCATCCCCGCCGCTGGCCTGGGGACCCGGTTCCTTCCGGCGACCAAGGCCGTGCCGAAGGAGCTGCTGCCGGTCGTCGACAAACCTGCGCTGGAGTACATCGTCGAGGAGTCGGCCGCCGCCGGGCTCGACGACGTCCTCCTCGTCACCGGCCGGGGCAAGAGCGCGATGGTCGACCACTTCGACCGGCGTCCCGACCTGGAGAAGTCGCTGGAGGCCAAGGGCGACACCGTCAAGCTCGACGCCGTTCGCAGGTCCTCGGAGCTGGCCGCGATCAACACCTGCCGCCAGGGCGAGCCGAAGGGCCTCGGCCATGCCGTGCTCTGCGGCGCGTCGCACGTCGGCAACGAGCCGTTCGCGGTGATGCTCGGCGACGACCTGATCGACGAGCGCGACCCGATCCTGCCGGCGATGCTCGACGTCCAGGCCCGGCACGGTGGCATCGTGCTCGCGCTGCTGGAGGTGCCGCGTGAGCACATCAAGCGCTACGGCATCGTCGCGGTCGAGCAGACCGGCGAGTCCGGCGAAGGCGCGCATCTCGGCGAGATCGTCAAGGTCAGCGCGATGGTCGAGAAGCCCGACCCGGACGAGGCGCCGAGCAACCTCGCGATCATCGGCCGGTACGTGCTGCCCCCGGAGATCTTCGACGCGATCCGCGAGACGAAGCCTGGCGCGGGCGGCGAGATCCAGCTGACCGACGCGATGGCCGCGCTGCTGGCTGACGGCACGCCCGTGCACGGCGTCGTGTTCAAGGGCCGCCGCTACGACACCGGCGACCGCGGTGACTACCTCAAGGCCGTCGTCCAGCTCGCGGTCGCGCGCGAGGACCTCGGCCCGGCGTTCCGCGAATGGCTGGTCGACTACGTGAAGACCGAACTGACGTGACCGGGGCGGGGGGGCTGCTCGGGGTACGACCGGAACTGCTGGGGGCGGCGGTTCAGCGGTTCGTGGACACGGCGCTGGCCGATCTGGAGCAACTGCGGCCGCTGCCGATGGCGCTGCTGGAGTCGCTCGGCGTCCTGCTGGCCGAGGACGTCGTCGCGCCGGGGCCAGTGCCGGCGTTCGACGTCGCCGCGGTCGACGGCTACGCCGTCCGGTCGCACGACACGTTGGGCGACGCGCAGTGGGCCGATGATCCGTCCAAACACCAGCCGGACGTCCGGCTGCACGTCATCGGTGACCTGACCGCGGCGTCCTGGGAGCCGGCGACCGTGTCGGCCGGTGCCAGCTACACCGTCACGGTCGGAACGCCGCTTCCGGTCGGTGCGGACGCGGTCGTGCCCGGTGAGGCCACCGACGGCGGGCTCGCCAACGTGCGGATCGCGCGGGTGCCGCAACCCGGCGACGGCATCCGGCGGCGGGGCAGCACGGTCCAGGCCGGGACGGTGCTGGCGCCGGCCGGTACCCGGGTCACGGCGGCGACGATCGCGTTGCTGGCGTCCGCCGGAGTCGAGTCGGTGCTGGTGTCGCCGCCGCCGCGAGTCCTGGTGGCGGCCACCGGCGACGAACTCGTCGATCCGTCGCGTCCCGGTGCGGGCGCGTCGGTTCCCGGTCGGGTGGTCGACGTGGACTCGCTCGGCCTGGCCGCGGCCGCGCGGGAGGCCGGCGCGCACGCCCACCGGGTCGGGATCGTCCCGGACGAGGACGAAGCGCTCCGGCTACTGGTGGAAGACCACGCCCACCGCGCGGATCTGCTGGTGACGACCGGCGGCACGGGCGGTGGTCACACCGATGTCCTGCGTCGACTGTTCGGGCTGGACGACGTCGTGCACTTCGAGACGCTGCCGCTGGAACCGCCGCTGGTCGTCGGCTACGGGCGGGTCGGGCCGTCCCGAATGCCCGTGCTGTGTCTGCCGGGCGATCCGGCGGGGGCCCTGCTCGGGTTCGAGCTCGTGCTGCGGCCGATGCTGCGACGCTTGGCCGGCGCGACGACGCTCTACCGGGCTTCGGTGCTGGCGGAGTTGACGTCGCCGCTGACTTCTCGGCCGGGAGTACGCGAGTTCCGGCCCGCTCGGGTCGTCCGGAGCGCCGAGCGCGGGTACACCGCCACACCGCTGCCGGGCGGTGAGGCATTTCTCACCGGCTTCGCGACGGCCAACGCATTGCTGGCCGTCCCGGAGGCAGCGTCCGACGTCCCGACCGGAGCGGAACTGCCGGTGCTACTGCTGGAGGGTGGGCCGGAGTGAACTTCGGCTGAAAGGATCGTCCGACCGCCCGTGCGCTGGAGCGCCCGAGCTGTCTAAGCTTCCGGCACCAGTTACCGCCGCGAGGACGCCGATGACCGCACTGCCCGGCTGGCCGGCCACTCTGGCGGAGGGCCCGGTAGGCCTCCGCCCCCACCGGATCCGTGATGCCCGCGCCTGGTCCGACGTCAGACTCGCGAACGAGGAGTGGCTGGCGCGCTGGGAGCCGACCTCGATGCGGCCCTGGGCGGATCGGCACCGGGTCAGCGACTACTATGAGCTGTACCGCTCGCTGCGGCGCGGGGTGCGGCTCGGCCAGATCATGCCGTTCGTGGTCACGTACGAGGACCAGTTCGTCGGACAGCTGACGCTCGGCAACATCGTGCGGGGCGCGTTCTGCTCGGCGTACGCCGGTTACTGGGTGGACGGTCGGCTCGCCGGTCACGGGATCATCCCGACCGCGCTCGCGATGGCGGTGGACTTCTCGTTCGCGCACGCCGCGCTGCATCGGATCGAGGTCAACATCCGGCCGGAGAACACGTCCAGCCGCCGGGTGGTGGAGAAGCTCGGGTTCCGCCAGGAAGGCTTCCACCCGAGGTATCTGCACATCGACGGCGGTTGGCGCGACCACGTCGGGTACGCGCTCACGGTCGAGGACGTCGCGCCGGCCGGATTGCTCGCGCGGTGGCGAGCGGCGCGCTCCGACCGTCCCACGGGTGCGGATTCCGAGCAGTCGTCCCGCTGACTTTTCACGGCGCGACTGGGTGGCGGCGTCCCGAGCGGGCGGGACAGAAGTCCCGCTCAGACGCCCGAAACACCGATGGCGACCTCCTCCGGGAGACGGTTCCGTGGGCAGTCGTGACCAACGGAGCGCTTCCGCGTTGCTCAGGTCGGTATGCAGACACGCCCATTGAGTTCCGCAATGTCCTGGACTACCCCTCGTAGCCTCGAACTACGAACGTGTAATTCGACCCGAACACGGGGAGGGAGGGTCTATGCCGTCGTCTGTCCTGCTCGCGCTGGTTGTCGCTGCCGGGGTGCTGATCCTGATGCCGGCCCTGGCCCACCGCTACGACACCGCGCTGCGAGGTCAGGCGGAGCTGCGTGCTTCGTCGATGCGGGTGCTCCCCCGAGAGCGGCGGCGGCGGACCGTGCCGTCCCGTGGGCCGGTGCGTCCGCCGACATCGCTCATCGTGCCCGCGGCCGTGCGGACGGCTCAGGGCATCTCGACCGGTGGGCGTGATCTCACCGCCGTGCGGGCGTCGCTGGTGCGCGAGGTCCTGCAGGAGGAGGCCGCCGGGCCGCGCGCCCGGGTGCGGGTCCGTCGCCCGGCCAACGCCGACCGGCCGACCAGCGCGATCCCGGTCAGCGCCGCTCCGGTCAGTGCTCCGGTCATGAATCGGCCGGTGAGCGTCGCGCCGGTGTCGCGGACCTCGCCGACCGTCGTCCCGGCGGCGGCGGTCCGACGTGCCGCGGATCTCCAGCGGGCCCGTCGGCGCCGTCTGGTGCTGCTGCTGGCTCTGCTGGTGGCCGGTCAGGCGATCGCCGGGTTCTTCTTCGGGCCGACGTTCTGGCTCGGTGCGGTGGTCTCCGGACTGGCGGCCGTGGGTCTGCTCGCACGGCTGCGGGCGGTGGCCACGCGGCGTCGGCGTCGGGAGGCCCAGGAGCGGCACGCCCAGGTGCTGGTGACCCGTGCGCGGCAGCACCGGGCCGAGGCGTTCGTCCGGCGTGCGCTGCGCCAGGTACCGGCCGGGGTCGAGCGCGAGGCGTGGCTGGGCCCGGAGGCGGTGCGTCAGGCCGCCAACTGGCTCGCCCTGCCGCGGTCCGAGCGCGAGCGGCCGGCGCGGGACGCCGTCCGGGTGCTCGCCGCCGCCGGACGCGAGGTGTACCTGGCCGCCGACGGCTCGTGGGCGGTCCGCCAGGTCGCGCGGCCGGGCGTCGGTACTACCTCGCCGGCGGCGCGGCGTGACGCGGCCCGCCGGGAGGCAGTCGCTCGTCGTCAGACCCGGACCGCCGACACGTCTCTGCCGCGCGTCGTCAACGGCTGACGACGGCGTCCGTCGACCGCCTAGGCCCCGGAGGTGGGCATGCAAATCCACCTCCGGGAGCCTGGTAAGGTAATTCCGGGCTTGGGGCTGTAGCGCAGTCCGGTAGCGCACCTCGTTCGCATCGAGGGGGTCAGGGGTTCGAATCCCCTCAGCTCCACCAAGTCTTCGCAGGTCAGAGGCCGGTTCTCTCTTCGGAGGGGATCGGCCTTTTGGCTGTTTGACCGTCATTTGACCGTGGACGGAGACGCCGCGACCGGCAGCGGATGGCATGAATGTGACCCAAGCGATACCGGCGATGCGCTCCACACGCGAGGGAAAGCCAGTCGTGACCTCGACGTGGCCATTGACGCCGCCCAGCAAGCTCGTGCTTTGGGAGCGAGGGCCGTGGGTTCAAATCCCGCCACCCCGACAGTGTTTTGGCTGTTCAGGCGCACCTCGTCGATAGATGACGGGGAGCACTGTGCCGCCGGTGTGGGCGGACGCGGATGGACCCGCGTGGTGGGAATGGCCACGGTTCAACACGCCTCGGCTGTACTGGCGCCACGGCCTGGCAGTCCGTTTCGCCCGTGGCGTCGCGTTGGGCTAACTGAGAACTCGGCGGCGTCGGTCTCCCAGAGGGTCCTGCAGCGGAGACCGCGCGGGCAGTCGGCTGTATTGCCCGCGCGGCCTTTGTGCTGTTCTCAGTCGGGACGGCATAGAGACGCTGCTGGCCCTCTGGGGTCGTTATCGTCGTGCCTGCCCCTCATCACTGCGACGACTCGGCGCGCCGGTCCGGGCGCAGGTCGTCCTCAATGACCCGAGCGAGGCGGCCTTGGTCTGCGGCCGGTATCTGGTCGATGTCAAGGTCTACGCCGGTACCACGCGGGAAGGCGCAACAAGTGGCTCGAACAGCTCCTGCGGTACGTCTCCACCGACTACGACGACCGACATGGATTCGATCGCGTGACGGTCTACTCCGGCTGACAGACGGTCCTCCTAGAGGAGCCGCTAGAGACACTGCTATCCGAGGTGACTGGCCTTGACCCGTTTCGGC